>NZ_CP100416.1:8935600-8976513 GCF_026017845.1 Amycolatopsis mediterranei | reverse complement strand
CGCCCGCAACACCACCCGAGCCCTCACCCTGCTCGGAATACCCACCTGACCAGCACAAAGACTTTGCCGGAGCCGTGGCCCTCCCAGGGGGGCGTGCCCAAGTCCAGTCTATCGGCGCCCACCGACGGAATCGCCGGAACAGCCATGAGGCGCCCAACTTGTCCACAGCGAGCCCCGCTTGTGGAAACCGGTTTCGCCGACCTCCGATCGGCGAAACCGAAACCCTAACCGTGGCAGCCTTCTTCGTTCACCGGCCCGAAGGACGGCAGCACCAGCCCGCACAGGTAGCCGTCGATCCACCGGCCGCTCCCGGCGAGGTTGGTCCCCAGCCGGACGAACGGCGCGAAGGCGCGGATCCCGGCAGCCAGTGCGTCCTGGTTGCGCTGCAGCATCGACGTCAGCTGGTCGAGCTGGGTGAGCAGCGGGCCGACGCGGGATTCGTTGATCAGCCCGGACAACTCCGTCGCGAGCTGCCGCGAGCCGTCGAGCAGGGTGCTGATCGCCGCCTCGCGGTTGGACACCTCCGCGAGCAGCTGGTTTCCGTCATCCAGGAGGCGGCGCACCGCCGCGTCGCGGTCGACGAGCGTCTGCGACACCACCCGCGTGTTACCCAGCAGCCTGGCGAGCTGGCTGTCGCGTGAAGCGAGCGTGTCCGACAGCCGCGAGAGCCCGGTGAGCGCGGCGCGGACGCTCTGCGGCGTGTTCGCCAGCGTCGCCGACAGCGTGTCGAAGCTCTTCGCCAGCCGCGCGGTATCAATATGGTCCACTGTGGACGACAGGGTGCCGAACGCCGCGAGGATGTCGTAGGGCACCGTGGTGCGGGACCGCGGGATGGGCTGCCCCGGGTCGAGCGTGCCCTCGCCCTGCGGGTCGAGGGCGAGGTACTTCTGGCCCAGCACGGTCTTCAGCCGGATCGCCGCGCTCGTCGCGTCGCCCAGCCAGGCACCCTTGGCCCGGAACGAAACCAGCACGTGGTCGCCGCGCAGCCGCACGTCCGACACCCGCCCGACCTCGACGCCGGCGACGCGGACGTCGTTGCCCTCGCTCAGCCCGGCCGCTTCGGTGAACTCGGCCGAGTAGGTCGTCCCGTCGCCGAGCACCGGCAGGGACCGCGCGTTCAACGCCGTGAGCACGCCGAGGGCGAGCACCGCAAGTCCGGCGAGCGCTGTCCGGACCGGAGCATCGGCGGCCCGAGGTGGGGACATGGCGTCGAGAGTGACCTACCTCACGCCCGGCCGCCAGCCGGATCCCCCGATGAGCGGAACCACGCGGCGGTGAGCGCCGGGTATTCCCGGTATTCGAGCGCGTTGGCCGCCCGATCGGTCATCTTGAGGAAGATGCCGCCGAGCAGCCGCGTGCTCAGCATCCGGTAGGCGCGGTTGCGGCTGCGGATCTTCGCCGCCGTGCGCGGCGCGAGGAAGTTGCCGGCGCCCTTGCCGTTCTTCTGCCCCACCGTGGCCGGCTTGCGCAGCCGCTGCTCGTACTTCGCGAACGCCGTCACGTGGTCGCCGCCGGCCGCCGCGAGCTCGCCGGCCAGCACCTGGGCGCCCATCATCGCGAGCCCGGTGCCGGACCCGCCCGGCCCGGCGCACCAGGCGGCGTCGCCCAGGAGCACGACCCGCCCCTTCGACCAGCGGTCGAGGTGGATCTGGCTGATCGAATCGACGTACAGGTCGTCGGCCGCGGGCAGCGCCTCGAGCAGCTTCGGTGTCTCCCAGCCGGTGTCCGCGAACAACTGCGTGATCAGCCTGCTCTGTTCGACGGCGGTGCGGCGGTGGAACTCGACGCCGTCGGCGGCGAAGACCAGGCCGACGTGCAGCCGGTCCGGCAGGCGGTGGCTGCCCACCATGAGGCCGCGGCCGGGCTCGTTGTACATGATGCTGGTGTGGTCGAGCCCGAGGTGGTTGGGCACGGTGTAGCCGGCGATGCCGAAGCCGAGGTCCGTCCGGAAGTCCGGCTCCGGCCCGAAGGCGGCGGCCCGCACGCCGGAGTGCACACCGTCGGCCCCGACGACCAGGTCGAACGTGCGCGGTGCGCCGTGGCGGAAGGTGACTTCGACGCCGTCCGCGGTCTCGGTGAGGCTCGTGACGCGGTCACCGAAGACGTATTCGGTGTGGTCCGCGGTGTTTTCGTAGAGGATCCGCGCGAGATCGCCCCGCAGGATCTCGACCTCGCCGCTCCAGGCGGCGCCGGGCACGGTCAGCACCGGACGGCCGTCGAGACCGAGCACGGTCTGGTCGCCCATCGCCGTCTCGTACCGGCGGATCTCGTCGAGAACGCCCATCGCGGCCAGCAGTTTCACCTGCTCGCCGCGGAAGTCGACGGCCTGGCCGCCGGGGCGCAGACCGGGCGCGGACTCGACGACGGTCACCTGGTAGCCGCCGCGGTGCAGCCAGTGGGCGGCGGACGGGCCGGCGATGCCTGCCCCGGAAACGAGCACGGTCTTGGCGGTCATCGGAGGGTTCCTCTCGGGTCGGTGAGTGCCGACGCCGAGATTGCGGGCGGCCGCTGACGGTCCTCGCACCGTCCGCTGACGGCTCGGCCAGTGCGCCGCGGTTGCAGTCGCTAACATGACCCGGGTGGACCGCGCCGCCGAAGGCCGGATCCAGGAGGACGGCGAGGGCGCCGTCGAGGCACGCATCCTGGATGCCGCTGCTCACCTGATCGCCGAAGAGGGCTTCGGCAGGTTGAAGATCGGCGGCGTCTGCGCCCGCTCCGGCTACGCGCGGTCGGTCGTCTTCCAGCACTTCGGCGACAAGGACGGGCTCGGGCAGCGGCTCGTCGAGTACGCCGTCGAGGAGTTCACCGACGCCTACAGCGAGGCGGTCGCGGCCCGCACCGGGTCGGCGAACGCAACGCCGATGGACATGCTGCGCGCGCTGCTGGACATCATCTTCGAGCTGATCCGCACGATGCCGACGCTCAACCACGCGTTCCTGGCCCTGTGGGGCGACGCGGCGGCGGAGTACTCGGCCCTGCGCGGCGCGCTGACGGAGGCCGACCGCCGGTTCCGGTTCGCCATCGCCCAGACCGTGGCCAGCGGGGTCGCGGACGGGTCCATCACCGGTGTCCGCGACCCCGATTCCTACGCTTCGGCGATGCTGGCCCAGCTGCGCGGGATCTCGATGCAGGCCCTGATCGACCCCGACGGCGTCGACCTGCGGGGGCTGCGCGCCGAACTCGAGCGCAGCGTCGACCGGCTGTCCGCCAGTTTCCGCGGCACGCGTTAGAGGACGTACACGATGCTCCGCAGCACGATCACGCCGACGAACACCAGCGTGAAGGCCAGATCGAGCGAGAGCCCGCCGATCCGCACCGGCCGCACGACCCGCCGCACCGGCCCGATCACCGGCTCGGTCGCGGCGTAGGCCAGGCCCCGGGCGCGCCGCGCCCACGGCGGGGTGCTCGCCACCACCGCGACCCAGTCCAGCACCATCCGCGCGATCAGCACGAGCAGGTACAGGCTGAGCGCGAACCCGAGCAGTGTCCCTAGTGCACCCATGATCCCTCCGTTTCTGCTACCCGGAGAACGCACGGGTGCCGCGGGGAGTGCCAGGTCTGTCCGGTTCACAGCATTTCAACAGGTTCGCCACGCCGTGCGTGAGCCGGTTCACCCGGCCGGCCCACGCACGGCGGTTGCTCAGCCGAAGGTGACCACGAGCCGGCCGTCGGAGGCGAAGGACCACTTCATCGTGCCGGCGTAGGACGAGCACCGGGAGCCGTTCTTGCCGGTCCAGAACTGGTCGGAACTGTCGACGCTGCCGACGGTCTTGTCGTTCGAGCCGCCGCTGAGGAAGCGGCACGAAGTGTCGTTGCGGAACACCGAAGTGCCGGTGTCGAAGGAGAAGTTGCGTTCGGCGTTGTCGATGCCGACGTTGTCCGAAACGGACATCGAGCCGGGGTTGCTGTTGTAGGTGAACCCGTGGTGGCCGTTGCGGTAGGCGATGTCGCGCCGGACGATGTGGTTGACCGCGATCTTGTCGCCGCCGAGCTTGAAGCCGTTGCGGTCGCCGTTCTTGTTGACCGTGCCGTTGCTGAGGGTGCCGTTGGCGTAGGACAGGGAGTCCTCGATGGTCACCGGGCCGATCGGGCCGGTGTCGGTCTTGGTGTAGAGGTCCCAGCCGTCGTCGATGTTGTTGTGGGAGACGTCGTAGCGGAAGACGTTGCCGGGGCCGGCGGTGAGTTTCGCGGCGAACCCGTCGGCGTCCTCGCCGTCGGAATCGGCGTTGTCGTGCGATTCCGAGCTGACGACGAGGTTGTTCGACGGCCACTGGTCCTTCGGCGTGCTCGACGCCATCCGGGAGATCTGCAGCCCGGAATCGTGGTTGAAGCGGGTGACGACGCGTTCGAGGACGTTGTTGCTCCCGCCGACGAAGATCCCGTTGTCCCCGGCCCGTTCGACGACGATGCCGGCGACGCGCCAGTAGGAGCCGTTGACGGCGAGCCCGCGGTTGGCCGGATCTTCTTTCATGGCCGAGAAGTTCAGCACGGGCGTCTCGCCCGGATACGCCGAGAGCGTCTTGCGCGCGCTGGAGGTGCCGCTGTTGCCCGGCGCGATGGTGACGGTCTGGGCGTAGGAGTAGGTGCCGCCACGCAGCGAAATGGTGCCACCGGAACCGATCCGCGTGAGCGCCGCGGGCAGGGTGGTCGGATCCGCCTGCGTACCGGCGGCGGAGTCCTTGCCGTTGGGCGCCACGTAGAGGGTGGTGGCCGCGGCGGCGGCGGATGGCGGTGCCAACGCGGCGATCGTGACGAGCGCGGCGCTCACTGCAAGCGCTTTCTTGCGGGGAATGCTTCCGTGCGAACCCATTTGCACGCCTCCTTGCGGGCAAGAATGTGCCGGACACCGGATCCGAGAGCGCTCCCACCGGGAGCGGGATCTCCGGTGAGGCGACGGTAGCACCGGCCGGCGGCACCCCGAGTGGGCCAAGCGGGTCGTCTGTACTGAAAACGCTTTCAGCGATCACCCGGCCGCCCCGGCACCGACCCGAACCCGCCCCGGAACGCAGAACCCGCGAGAAGGTCCGGGCGCATCTCGGTCCTCTTCTTCGCCGTGAAGCTGCACGGGTTGCCGTCCGGTCGATCGGGCGTCTCCAGGAGTGCCGGGGCGGCTTCGCCGGCCTCGGGTCTGGACCGGCGAAGCCTGGTCCTGGGCTCCTGCGCGCCGAAACCCCAGACCTGGGCAGCTGACTACCCAGCCGTCCGGGAAATCACACCGATTGGGGGTCTGCGCTACGCCACCCGGGGGAATCTGGTGATGGCGGCCTCGAACGGCGAGGTGGTGACGGTCTGCCCGCCGAGCGAGGGTTGGCCCGGCCACGGCCGGGGTACCGCCAGAGAGCGGACGTCTTCAGCAGCGAGGGCGGAGAGCCTGGAAGGGTTGATTCGTCATGCCCGAGCCGAGCAACGAGCCGGCCCCGGCCCCGCCGTCGTGGTCGATGGACCTGCGCGGGACCACCGCCCCGGCGCTGGTCGAGATCCGTCGCTGGGCGTCCCGGGCACTGGCCCGGGTGGCTGACGCCCACCTGGGCGATGTGCTGCTGGTGGCCACGGAGCTGGTGACCAACGCCTACGACCACGGCGAGGGCCCGCTGCAGGTCCGGATGAGCCACACGCCGAGCCCGTGCCGGGTCCGGATCGAAGTCGACGACAACTGCCCGGACCACCCCCAGCTCACCGTGCCGTCGCTCGAGCGCCCTGGTGGCCGCGGCATGCACATCGTGGACAAGCTCGCCTGCTCCTGGGGCGTGGCCGAGCACCCGGCCGGCAGCAAGACGGTCTGGGCGGAAGTGTCTTGCGGCGGGAGCGACGCAGTGCCGTGCGCCGCGGTGGCCTGTTCCTGAGGCGCCTCTTCATCCGCGATCACCCGCATGACTCGGCCCGGCCGCCGAGGGGTTCCGTGCACCGCCGGAGTGAGCGTCCCGCCGGGCGCGGGATCGGAGTCACGCGCCGAGGCGGCTGTAGAGCCGGCTCGCCAGCGACCCGGCCAGCTGGTTCAGCGCGGCGTGCGGGTCGAGCTGCGCGAACTGCCCGAGCAGCTCCGCCGCCGCGTAGGCCTCGGCCTCCGACAACACCGCCACGCACCGCTCCCGCCGTCCCCGCTCCAGCAACCGCGTCAGCGCCACGGCGTACTCCCCGAGGTCGGCGACCTCGGTCAGGCCGTAACGCTCCTCGAGCGGCTCCCGGACGGCCTCGTCACTCACGGTCGCACCCCTCTTCCTCACCGTCAGACCGACACGCCACAGAAAATCTATGCCGACTGGAGTAGACATTGGATGGCGGGTGTGTGTAGTGTTCTTCTCGTAGCGAGAGAGACAACGTCAAGCAGGCGCGGGAGAGGACGTAACTACCCGCGAGGTGAGACAAGACGGTCAGGCAGCGCGGAGCCGATCACGGAACAAGGTTTCGGCTGGTGACCGGAGTAGTACCCGTAGTTGTTTTCCGTGCAAGTGCAGTGCAAGTTGCAAGTGTTGAGTGTTGTAAGTGTTGAGTGCAGTGGCAGGACCGGTCAGGTGGCCGGAGCCGATCAGTGAACGGGGCTCCGGGCAGTGACCAGCGGCGTCAGCGTGCTGGGACCGATCAGTGGAAGGGTTCCGGCAGTGACGTCCGCAGCAGCAAGTGCAGTGGCAGTACCTGAAGTAGCAGTACCCGAAGTAACAGCAGTACCCGGTAAGTGGAAAACACAGGAGAGAAGGGATCGGGAGCATCATTGGATCGCCCGCAGCGGCCGGGAAGTAGCGCCGCGCGGGTGCCGTAGTCCCATCGAGTTCGGAGGTGGTGCTCGGTCACGAATGAGCGATCCCCGCGAGTTCCGGTTTTCGACCGGTCGCGGGTGCAGGAAGCCGGCGGTCGCGCCGGTTGACAATGGTGAAACCCAACCCTTTGAGGACCCCGGATGCCGTGCGCGGCATCCGGGGTCCTTTGTGATGCGGAGGTGGAATGATTCCTGACCAAGCAGGACCGGCCGCGCCGGATGCGGCCGACAAGTTCGACGATGAGCACTACCCCGCCTACACCATGGGCCGGGCCGCGGACATGCTCGGCACCACGCAGGGTTTCCTGCGCAGCCTCGACGAAGCCGGGCTGATCACGCCGCAGCGCTCCGCCGGCGGGCACCGCCGCTACTCCCGCTACCAGCTGCGGCTGGCCGCCCGCGTGCGGGAACTGGTCGATCACGGCACCGCGATCGACGCCGCCTGCCGCATCGTCAGCCTCGAAGACCAGCTCCACGAAGCCCAGCGCCTCAATTCCGAACTCCGCACCCAAGACTGAGCTCCAGCCCGCCGCGAAGCGGGAGTGACGGTTCGCAACCCGGCCTCCCGCTCCAGCAGCGCCACCGCTGGCCCGGGGTCGGCATCCGCCGGGGCAGCGGCATCGGTCCCGTTCGCCGCCGCAGAACGGCAGGCGCGGTTTCAGAACCGGCGCGGAAGCAGCTTTCTCAGGCAGGCGTGCAGGTCAGCTTCGGTGGTGGTGCCGTCCCGGTCGCCTGGAACCCGAAGGTCGTGCTGCCGCCCGCGCCGATCGGGCCGTTCCACCCCGCATCGGAGGCGACCACGCTCGCGGCGTTCTGCTTCAGCGTGGTGTTCCACGAGTTGGTGATCCGCTGGTCGCCGGGCCAGGTCCAGCTGACCCGCCATCCGGTGATCGCCGTGCGGCGGTCGTTGGTGACGGTCACCGTCGCGACGTGTCCGGTGCCCCAGTCGCCGTTGACGGACAGGCTTGCCGAGCACCCGGCCGCCGGCAGGACCAGCAGCGTGATGGAGTTCGCCGGGTAGGTCGCGTCGACGTGGCCGTTGCTCGCCGGGAGGTCGTCACCGCGCACGATGGCGCCCAGGTTGGCCGGGCTGTAGGTGAACCGCTGTGCCGCAGCGGCGTTGTCGAACCCGGCCACCGACAGCGGCGAGGTCAGGTCGCCGCCGGTCTTGTTGACGACCATGACGGTCAGCGCCTGGTCGGAGGACCGCTGCGCCGCATACACCGCCAGCTGACCCTGATCGGCGGCGGTCGCCGACACGCTGACGTCACCGAACCGGCTGCCCGCGCCGTCGTAGTTGCGGTACATCCGGAACGCGTACGCGCCCGGGTCGGTCGGCTTCGGTTCGCCCCACATCGTGGCGAGGTCGAGGCCCTCACGGCCGAAGACACCCAGGATGTCGGCCTCCGCCAGCGCGCCGTTGATGTCGTCCAGCGCGCCCCAGTTGTACTCGGTGATGGCGGTCTTGGTCCCGGGGTAGTACCGGTCGACCCACGACTTCATCGTGCGGATGAACTGCAGCGGCGGCGCGTTGACCCCGCTCGGGCCGATCCAGGACTCCTCGACGTAGGTCGGATCCCACAGCGACCGGATGGACCGCAGCCGCAGCGCATTGGCTTCCGGCGTCTTGTCGCCGCTGATCTGGGGGTAGAAGTGCTGGTCGAAGTAGTCGAGGAAGCGCTTGCCGCCGTGGGCGTCGCTGTAGTCCTTCATGTTCTTGAGGTACCACTGGGAGAGGTTGAGCCCGCCGTGCGCGGCCGAGTCGGCACCCGGCCCGCAACCGTCCACTCCGGACGCAACCCACTCGCAGTATCCCCACCCGGACGGGCCGAGGACAGCCGCGCTGGGGTCGGCGGCCTTGATCGCCGCGGCGGCCGCGGTGCCCTTGCCGCCCAGTTCGTCGTCCGAGACCGGATCGGGGTGCACGTCCCGGTGCGTGCTGGACCAGAGCACCGGCTCGTTGTCGAGTTCGTAGATCGGCACGCCACCTTGGGCCGCGGTGCCGAACTGGTCCACCAGGTGCGAAACCATTTCGCCGTCGAACGCCGCGTCCGCCGGGACCGAGGTGTCGGTGGGGACGCCGGTGAGGTTCTCCTGGTTGAGCTTTCCGTTGCCGCAGTGGGGATCCCACTGGTCGAAGCTGTCCTGCTGCGGGAACCGGGTCGCCGGGAACCCGCAGGCGAACGGGTGGGACGACGGCGAGTCCTTGGCCACCCAGCCGCTCAGGGGCACGGTGACGACCGGCTTGATGCCGCGGCCGAGGTTGGACCCGACCATGCCCTCGACGGAGTGTTCCTGGTCGGCGACGATGTTTTCGAAGTACCAGTCGCTGCCGGTGTTGTAGGTGTGGTTCTTGAAGTTGTAGCGGCTGCTGGCGTTGCCGCCCCAGCGCGCCACCGTCTGGCCGATTTCGGCGTTGAACGCCGGATCGCCGCCGTTGAGGCCGTAGATGCCGGGGCTGATCGGGTGCCGGGCGGCGGACACGCCCACCGACAGGCTGAGCCCGGCGGCGGAAGCCGGGGGCGCGGCGATGACTTGTGCGGTCAGCAACGCGGCCAGCACACAGCCGCTCGCCGTTCCGGGCCTGAGGTGGTGTCGTCGTTGAGCACCCATGAGGAAACTCCTGCCGCCGGCGTGTGGGAGCGCTCCCACACGTTACCGGCCGCGGCACGGACGTCAATCGGCCGATGGGCGGTCGTTTACCGAGCCCGGCGCGCTGACCTGGTGCAGCGAGCGGATGCCGGCGGCGAAAATTTCCGGTCGCCGGAGTGTGTTCAGACGGCGGAGACCGGCCTGGCGGGCGCGGCGATGAGCTCGAGGGCCGTCGCGCGACCGTCGGCGAGGGCTTGGATGCCCTCGACGGCCGTGGCCCGGACCTGAGCGGGAGTGGCGTGTTCCGGCCCCAGCAACGCGGTCACCGACTTCGCGAGGACCTCCTCCGGGACCACCGGCCCCGGCCGGAACCGGCTCGCGTGATCAAAGAGGGTGCCCTCGGCAGGACTACCATAGGATGGGAACGGGTCTGACCAGGGGTTTTCGTCGGCACGTTGATGGTCGAGGCAAGCTTGGCGGACGGTTTACTGCGCTTCGATCTTGTCGAACACCATGTGGTTGATCTCCACGTGGGCCGCACGGATGTTCGCGGCTATCAGGGATTCGAACTGGTCGTCCTTCCAACGTTGCACCACCTGGGGCTCGACCGCGACGAACGGCAAATACTGCTGACCATCGGCGCAGTACTGCGATTTCGCCGAGGACTCGCCGTGCTGTTGCCGGCCGGGTGGCGGGCAGGAGAAGTTCTGCTCGCGCAACTGTTCGTAGAGCTGGTGCAGCACCGCGGTCGGGGGTGGCTTCATGCCTTGTTCCGTACTCTGCTTGAGTTCCACCGCCAGGTTGGTGGTGACGTGGTTGAAGTACGTTTCCTCGGTGAAGGACGTCAGACCGTACACCGGTCTGTGCTGCGCTACGGCGGCCGTCCGGCGCTGGTTCTCCTCTGGCATACCGGCCACCAGTGCCCCGTAGGTGATGTCCTCCACCAGGTTGCGGGCGCGGGCCAGCTGAAGCTGCACGGTGAGGCGGACCAGCTGCTGCGTGGTGCGTTGCTTGAGCATGGCCAGGGGTGTGGTCTCGCCGTGCGGCGTGGTCCAGAAGCCGGCGGTGTCCCGCACTCCGTAGTGATCATAGAAGTACTGGAAGACCTCAGCGCGGTTCGTGCCCATCTGCAGCAGGAACTCGCGTGAGTCGACCGGGTCGGTGCCGACGGTGAGCACCGGGCCGTCCGGCAGCGGCGCCGCGGGGTCCTGGCCGGCCGGGGGTGCCGACGTCTGGTGGACGACGATCACCGCGACCGCGGCGGCGAGCACCAGAGCCGCCCACGTAGTGCACCGGCGCCCGCGGGCCGAGTTGCGGGGAACCGATCGTCTTCCGGCTTCTGGCCGACGCATCCGATGACGCCTCCTCGCTCGTCGTGCGTCAACTGACGGAGAAGTCGTCGCAGTAGCTTGCGGCGCTGCCCCCGTTCTTCCAGCAGTAGATGGTTGCGCTGGTGCTGCCCGAGCCCGTGGTGAACGTGACGCTGATCCGCGTGTAGGTGCTCGAGGTGGCGGGGATGCTGGTCTCCGTGCCGCCGTAGTTCTTGACGCCGACGTAGACGGCGTCGCTGCCGTTGCTCGACTTCACCCAGCCGGTGAGGGTGTAGGTGCGGTTGGACGCGAGCCCGTAAACCGTCTGCGACACACCGGAGTTGACGTTTCCGGTCCGCACGGCGTAGCTGCCGGTGTGCGCGTTGTCGCCGACCACGCCGGCGCCGGCCAGGTTGGTCCAGGGACTCAGGCTGCCCGTCTCGAATCCCGGGTTGTTCACCTGGCCCGCCGGACCGCACAGGTTCTGCATGGCTCCGATGTCAGGACTGGCGCAGACGCTGTTGCCGGAGAAATCCCGCCCGGGAGCACCGGCGATGGCCACCGCGGTGCCGATCGCCGCCGAGCCGCTGGACAGGGCGTAGGCGGCGGCCGCCGTGCCGCGGCCGTTGCCGGCGCCGTTCGGGTGCGCGAACCTCGGGTCACCCACGACCGCGTTCGTGTTGTCGGCGGGCCGGTTGCCCGAGCCGTGGAAGAGGGTGTGATCCCAGCGGGCACTGGTGCCGAAGCCGCCGTTGCCCTGGTTGTCGATGATGTTGTCGGTGAAGGCCGTCCCGCTGCCCCAGTTCGCCCGGTTCGCGCTGTCGATCTTGGGGCTGCCGGAGCCGATGTACACCGTGTTGTTGTAGACGGCGGGAGTCGGAGACCCGCCGCAGCCGTTGTTGAAGATGCCGTTGCGGGCGGTGGCGTCGTTCTGCGAGATGTTGTAGCGGAACACTTCGCCTCGGCCCCCGGCACCACTGCAGTCCATCCAGAGGCCGTCGACGTTGTCGTGGCTGTAGTTGTCCTGCATGAGGCAGTTGGTGGTGTGCAGGTCGCAGTCCAGGGCGTCGCCGTCACCCGCGCCCTGCGACACGAAACCGAACACCTCGTTGCCCTGGACGACCGGGTTGTCGCTGTTGACCGGCCAGATACCGTCCGGATAGGGGTTGTAGTAGCTCGGGCTGCCCGAGTTCGCGCCCCCGGACCAGCTGCCGGCGTCGTAGACGACGTTGTTGAGTATCTGCGCGCCGCTGGTGTAGCGCGTCACGATGCCGTCCGCACCCAGGTCGGTCATCTGGTTGCCCGAGATGGTGACGCCGGTGCTGCGCGCGGAGATGGCGCCGTTCTCCGCCAGGCTGCCCACCCAGACGCCGGCCCGGTTGACGTTCCACACGGCGTTGTCCGAGATGGTCACGCCACTGTAGACGCCGGGGTTCGCGAGCCCGCCGTCGATGTCCACGGCGATCCCGGCGTTGACGCCGTAGTAGCCCCACCGGTAGCCGTTCACGTTGTCGACGGTGTTGGCGGTGATGGTGATGCCGTGCAAGGTGCTGCCGGTGTCGTTGTAGGCGAGGATGCCGGCCCGGTCTCCCGCGCTCGCGCCGCTGTTGGTGACTTCGAGATCCTCGACGGTCACGTACTCGTTGTCGTGCAGGTACACGGTGGCCGGCGTGACCCCGCCGCCGGCGAGGATCGGCTTGCCCGACCCGTGGCCGCTTCGCCACTGCCCGATGACGATGGGGTTGCCACTGGCGCCCGACCCGCGCAGGGCCAGCTGTCCGCGGCAGCTGGTGCCGGTGGCGAAGACGAGTCCGTCACCGGCTTTGAAGGTGTGGGCGTTGACCGAGCTCAGGGTGTTCCAGGGACTGGACTGTGCCGTGCCGTTGCCGTTGCCGGCGGACGCGCAGTCCACCCACCACCAGGTCGTCACGCCGGCTGCCGCGGTCGTCACCGGAGGCACGGCAAGACCCAGGACGAGGCCAACCGCCACGCCGAAGGCGCGGGTGATGCCGCGTCTCACCGGGACCACCGCTGGTTGCTGCCGCCGTTGCAGGTCCACAACTGGATCGGGGTGCCGTTGGCGGTCCCGTTCGCGGCGGCGTCCAGGCACAACCCGGACTGGACGCCGGTCACGGTGCCGTCCGCGTTGAGGTTCCACTGCTGGTTCGCGGCGCCGGTGCAGTCCCAGATCTGCGCCTTGGTGCCGGCGGTCGTGCCCTGGGCCGCGGCGTCCAGGCACTTCGTTCCGTAGACGGTCAGCTGCCGGCCGGACGTGTACGTCCACTGCTGGTTGGTACCGCCGTGGCAGTCCCACAACGCCACCTGGGTGCCGTTGGTGCTGACCGCCCCCGGCACGTCGACGCAGCGGCCGGATCCGGCTCCCTTGAGCACGCCGGCGGCCGGGTTGCTCCCGCCGCCGCCGGCGGTGTGCAGGACCGTGACGGAGTAGGGCGCGACGGTGATCGAGTTCGCCGATGCCTGCGTCGTGGTGCTGATCGAGGTGTCCCCCTTCTTCCACTGGTCGACCGTGGTGGTGCCGTTCGGCGTGTAGCCGTTGTAGGACAGCGACACGGTGGCCGAGTTGCCGAGGTCCTGGTTGATCAGGACGACGTTGACCCCGGTGCTCGTCTTGACGGCGTGGCTGACCAGGAGGGAGTTGCTGGAAGACGTCGCGAGCAGGGTGTCGCCCGGTGCCCCGGCGCGGCCGGTCATGGCGAGCCCGTAGTAGGGCGGCAGCGGGGTGTTGAGCGGTGGTTCCGTGGTGCTGGCGCTGGAGAGGATGCCTTCGTCGTGGTAGTCGGTGGTGCCGTCATCGGCGGGACTGGCGGGGGTGTTCGAGCCGTTGTGCATGTCCCACCAGTCCAGGTTGAACGCGCCGTTTTCCCACCAGGTGAGGTAGGAGTCCGTGGCGAACAGGGCCGAGGTGGCGCTGGTGAGCTGGAAACCGGGGTTGGTCTCGGTGACGGCGATGCCGACCCGGCCGGCGTTGGCCCCGGCGTACTTGCCGATCACCGTGCGGACCGCGGCGACGGTCGAGGCGATCTGCCGCGGCTTGCTCAGCGCGTCGCGGGCGGACCCGGCGCCCGGGTACCAGTGCACGATGGCGAAGTCCGCTTGGTCCCGGACGATGGACATGACGGTGTTGTTCCAGTCCATGGCGTCCCCGGAGTGGACGATGCCGTCGGGCCAGCCGCCCGGCGTGGTGAGCACCACGCCGATCTTGATGGTGCTGTCGACGGCCTTCATCGCGGAGATGAACTGCAGGACGTTGTTCGCGTACGCCCTCGGGCTCTTGTCCGCGTGCGTGTCGTGCTCCCAGTTGGCGCCGTAGTAGCCGTTGCCGTAGACCTCGTTGCCGATTTCCCAGGTCTTGACGCCGTACCCGTGGGTGATGTTGGCGTAGCGGACCCAGGCCGCCGCTTCGGCGGGGGTGCCACTGCCGTAGTTGGCGGTGACGACGGCTTGGGCGCCCGCGGTCCGCACGGTGGACATGAAGGTGTCGAAGCCGGTGTTGGGGGCGACGTACCCGCCGTCCTCCATCGTGTGGGTCTGCCAGTGGTATCCGTCCGCGTAGGAGCCGCCGGGGTACCGCAGGGCGCTGAACCGGGCCCCGCTCACCAGACCGGGGATGGCGGCGTCGTTCATGTGGCCGTCGTAGATCGCGAAGTTGAGACCGTGCCCGGCCGCCGGGATCGTGCCCAGGGTGGCGGCGGTGTTGACGGTGACGGACGCGGACGTCGCGGCGCCGGCCGGTGCGGCGGGCAGCAGGGCCGCGGCGGTCATCAGGATGCTCGCTGTGCCGCCGGCCAGCAGACGCCGGAGGTGCCGGCCGCGCGGTGAGTGGTGTGGTCGCATGGGGACTCCCCAACTGATCGGTGCTGGTGCGCGAGGACCGGGATACGGCGGCGGACGTCTTGACGAAGCCGCCCGCCGCCGGGATGCCGGGAGGGCTATTGACGGGTCCACTTCTGGTTGGTGCCGCCGTTGCAGGTGGCGATGGCGACGGGGGTGGCGTTGGCGGTGGCGGCACCGGTGACGTCGAGGCACAGCCCGGATTCGACTCCGATGACGGTGCCGTCGGAGCCGAGCCGCCATTGCTGGTTGGCGCCGCCGTTGCAGGTGTAGATCTGGACCCGGGTGCCCGAGGCGGTGGCGTGTCCGGGCACGTCGAGGCACTTGCTGCCGTAGACCTGCAAGGCGCCGTTGGACAAGGCCGCCCACTGCTGATTGGTGCCCCCGTTGCAGTCCCAGATCTGCAGCCGGGTGCCATCGGCCTGGCTGACGCCCGGCACGTCCAGGCACCGGTTGGATCCGGCGCCCCGCAGCACCCCGCCGCTGCCGCCACTACCGCCACCGGGGTTGTCGTTCAGTCCCCAGCCGTAGCGGAACCGGTCGAGGCCGGACTGGTTGGTCACCGTCAGCGAGAGATTGGTTCCGCTGCCGGCGAGGGACGTGATCGCGCAGGACGCGTTGAAGCAGGGGCCGGGGCCCACCGTCTGGTCGGCCTGCTTCACCCCGGTCCACAGCAGCGAACCCATGCCGAGACTGCGGACGGTGTCGGTGAGACCGTAGAGGTAGGACACGTTGTTGGTACCGTCGCGCGGCCCGTTGTAGTTGATGCCGGTGTTCATCGGGACGCCGAACTCGCTCAGCACGGCCCGGTCGGCGTAGCCGCACAACCGGCTTCTGAAGGTGGCGGCCCACTCCGCGGCGGTCGGGTGCGTCTCCCCGCCGAGGGTGTACAGGTGGATCGACAGCAGGGTGCCGTTGAGGCGCGAGTCGGCACCGACCGTGCAGATGTCCTGGTCGGCCCACAGCCCCGGGATCACCATGCGCCCGCGCGGGATGGCGGGGTAGTGCGCCAGCCAGTCGGCGGCCAGGTTGGTCAGCTCGGTCGCGCCGTACCCCCACGGCTCGTTGATCATGTCGAAGTAAAAGTTGCTCTTGCCGCCGTACTTGGCGATGACGGTGTCCCACATCCGGTAGAAGGCGGCCGACTCGCCGTTGATCCGGCCGCTGCCGTCCGGTGGTGTCCAGGGCGCGATCATCACGTTCATGCCCAGGGCACTCGCCGCGTCGTAGGCGGCGGTGAGGCTTCCCCACCAGGACGACGCGGTGGTCTGGGGGTTGATGCCGAACCGGACGGTGTTGGTGCCCAGGCCCTGGAATCCCTTCAGGACCGCCGTGGCCTTGGTGTAGGTGGTCGCGTAATTGTCCGATTTGGACAGTCCGATGGGGACGTTCTCGTCCCACAGGAAGTTGTCCCGCTGATCCGCCCAGTTCACGCCGTGGAACTGGCCGGTGGAGGCCCGGGCGGCGGGAGCCGCGGCGAGCTGGACTCCCGCGGACCCCAGCAGGGCCAGCACGAGACCGGCGACCAGGGCGAGCAGGCGTCGTTGTCCACTCATGTTCTTCTCCATAGGGTTCGTCCGGAAAACCTCGGGTTCAGGAGCGGAGGACGGTGAGCCCGCCGGTCGTGGTGAAGGCGGTCGACGTGACGGTGGCGGTCGCGGCGGTCAGCCCGGACGCCGTAGCGCGCAGGGTGAGCGTGCCGGCGCCGCGGGTGGCGCGGACGAAGACCCGGTTGACGCCGGCCTCGGTCTCGACGGCGGACTTGTGCACACTGCCCGGGATGTGGGAGTTGAAGCCGCCGAGGAACGTGCCGGGGCCGGTCAGGGTGAAGTCCACCCGGGCCTGGTGGGTCGGCATCCGGCGGCCGGCGCTGTCGACGGCTTCCACGTCGAAGAACGCGACGTCACTCCCGTCGGCTCGCAGTCCGCCCGGCGCCGTGTACGGGGTGAGCTTGAGGGCGACCGCCGCGCCGGTGGTGGTCTTGGACGCGCGGACGACCTCGGTGCCGCCGGTGGTGTAGCCGACCGCGGTGATGGTGCCGGACTGCCAGGCGACGTCCGGGAAGGAGTACAGGAAGTCGTAGGCCGGTGAGCTGTTGCTGCCGACCTGGGTGCCGTTGACCAGCAACCGCACCTCGTGGACGGCGGCGGAAGCCAGCACGTGGATGGTCTTCCTGGTGCCGGACGGGTACGTCCAGTGGCCGATGACGTGGATGTCGGCCGCCGGGTTCTGCATGACCCGGTAGCTGTGCAGGGACTCCTTGGGAATGCGCACCGCGTCGACCCGACCGGACAGCCGGGCGCACTCCCAGTTGTACTGGCGGCCGTGCTGGTTGGAGTCGGCCCAGATCAACGCGGCGGCGCCGGCGTAGCGGCGGTCGCCGGGCCCCTGGATGCGCTGCGACCAGAACTCGTACCGGCTGCTCGCGGCGACGGTGGCGGCGAAGTCCTCGGACGTCCAGTGGTAGGTGACGTCCGGTCCGGTGCGGTAGCCGAAGTCGGGTGGGGAGTAGTTGTCCCACACCCGGCGGGGCGCCTCGTCACGGGTGTACTCGCACTCGATGACGGGTTTGCGGTCGCGCGCGTAGACCGAGTAGTGCCGGTTGAGCATGGTGCCCACGTACTCGGCCGCGTCCACGGCCGCGGTTCCCCCGTACGCGGAGCTGTCCGAGATGGCCCGGCAGCCGATCGCCCGTCCGCCGGCGGGGTCCCAGGTCCTGCGCAGGTCGAGCATCTGGCTCATGTGCGCGGCCGTGATCCAGTTGTTGCCGGCCTCCCAGAACAGGATGCTGGGGCTGTTGCGGAAGTAGACCATCGAGGCCCGCATCTGCTCGACCCGCTGGTCCCACTGCCGGCCGGTGACGTCGGACTCCTTGTCGCCGGCCGGCTGGACGGACACGATGCCGTACTTGTCGGTCATCCGGATCTGGTTGGGCGGGGCGGAGACGTGCATCCACCGGATCAGGTTGGCGTGGCTGTCCCGGATCAGCTGCCCGTCCAGCCCGGTCAGCCACTCCGGCACCGCGCCGCCGATGACGGCCCATTCGTTGGTGGTCCGCACGGCATACCCGGTCAGGTAGACGTACTGGTCGTTGAGGTACACGCCACCGGCGGTGGTGCCGCCCTGGAACGCGGTCTTGCGGAAGCCGGTCACCACCGGGTAGGCGTCGACCACCGCACCGTCGATGCTCAGCACCATCTCGACCGTGTACAGGGAGGGCGAGGCCGGGCTCCAGAAGCGGAGGCCGGGAATCCGTTGGGAGAGCGTCACCACCCGGGTCTCGCCCGGGGCCACGCTGACCGCCGAACCGGCGATGGTCGCGTGCAGGGCGCCGCCGGCGTCGATCAGGTTCGCCGACACGGTGACGGTCCGCGCGGCGGAGTCTTCGTTGCGTACCTGCGCCTGCGCGGTGATCGCCGCGGTCGCGCCGGGGATGTTGAACGCGCTCGGGAAGACGTAGGTGCCCGTGGTGCCCAGGTTCATGGACAGCGGCAGCGTGAAGTACGTCCTGGGCAGCACGTGCATCCGGACGTTGTGGGTCAACCCGCCGTACTCGGGGTAGAAGTCACGGGTGTCCCATTGGAACCCGACCCCGCCGGCCTGCTCAGGCCGCCACTTCGTGTTGTCGGCCTTCACCGCGATCACGTTGTCCGCGCCGAACCTGATCCGGTCGGTGATGTCGAAGCCGAACGGGGAGACCCCGAATTCGCACAATCCCACCTGGACGCCGTTGACGTACACCGTGGCCGCCTGCCGCACCCGTTCGAACTCCAGGAACACCTTCATCCCGGCCAGACCGGCCGGCATGGTGAAGTGCTTGCGGTACCAGGTGATCTGCATGGCGACCGCGCTCTCGCCGGAGCTGGTGATCCAGTTGTCGAACGAGTCGACGTCGTTGTAGGTGTGCGGCACGCTCACCGTCGTCCACGAGGAGTCGTCGAACGTGGTCGCGTTCGCCCCGGGGACGTCGGCCTGGACGAATCGCCAGTCCGGGTTGAGGTCGTACACCACGCGACGGCTCGCCGTCGCCGCCTCCGCGGTGGGCTCGAGGCGGGGCAGAGCCGCGCTCGCGGCCAGCGCACCGGCGCCGGCCAGGACGGAACGCCTCCGCAGGACCGTGCGCTTCGCCTCCGGGGAAGCCTTTTCGTCCCCCAGGAGAGGGCTGGGTTGGGCGAGCGGACGTCGTTGTCGCTGGGCCACAGGTCCTCCATCGCCACGCTGGTCTGGCAGGCCGTCGTCCGTCCCCCTGGTCTGGGAACGCTCCCAGACGAGGGCCGGGCCATCCGGTGAAACTCTTCGCGGAGTCATCACTGGAAGGCCACGTCGAACGGACGCCAACGGTGGCGGCGTTCGGGGCGAACAGGGGTAACTTTCTGCGGGAAACAAACCCAATTCACGATAGGGCGGCTCCCGCGCCCGGTCAAGGGCCACCTCGCGAGGCCTGTGCCCCGGATCGGGAGCGTGCGCCGGTTCCCCGTGCGGGCGCGAACTCGTGTCTCTTGTGGACGCCTCGACCGGTTCCGGCAGCGGCGATCTCCGGCTCGGGGGACCGCACGGACGTCTTGCGAGGTCAAGGGATCCGGTCCGGTGCCGTCCTGGACCGCCACCCCGTCCGGTCAGGGATGTGCGGCGCCGGCCGCTTCGCGGATGACCAGGCAGGCCGCGCCCCTGGCCCAGAGGTCGTCGCCGCCCGGCTCCAGGGTGAGTTCGCAATCCGTTGCCGCGGTGGAGAAGGCGTGGCGGTGGAACGCGGTCAGGCACGCGCTTTCGAACACGTCGAAGGCTTTCATACCGTGGCCGGTGAGGATGATCTTGCCGAGGTTGAGCAGGTTGCACAGGGCGGCCAGGCCCCGGCCCAGTGCTTCGCCCATGGCCGTGTAGGCGGCCAGGGCCGCCGCGTTGCCCGACCGGGCCAGTGCGGCCACTTCTTCGGTGCTGTCGCAGCGCGGACCGCCCTGGGCGGCGGTGGCCGCGATGACCGCGGGATCGGCGGCGACGGCTTCCAGGCAGCCGGTGTTGCCGCAGCTGCAGGGCGGCCCGCCGGGATTGAGGGGCAGGTGGCCGAATTCGCCCGCCAGTCCGGTGGCACCGGTGTGGAGTTCGCCGTTGAGCAGCAGGCCGCAGCCGATGCCGGCGCTGACGGCGACGACCGCGAAGGAGCGGACGCCGCGGCCCGCGCCGAACCACTGTTCGGCGATGACCACGGCGTTGACGTCGTTGTTGACGACGATGGGCAGGCCCGTGGCGGTGGTGAGCAGGGCGGCGACGTTGATGTCGTCCCAGCCGAGGATGCCGGAGTGCACGCAGCGGCCGGTGGCCGGGTCGACGTGGCCGCCCAGCGAGACGCCCACGCCGAGCAGGCCGCGAGGCGCGGCGGAACGCAGCCTGCCGATGAGGCCGGCGGCGGCGGCCAGGACGGTGTGCGGTTCGTGGCCTTCGGGCAGCGGGTGGTACAGGCGGGTCAGGGTGTTGGCCCGCAGGTCGGTGAGGACGCCGGTGACGCCCGCGGGCCCGAGCTGGACGCCGATGGCGTGGTACCGGCCGGCCGCGACCCGGATGAGGCGCTGCGGGCGGCCGGGGCCGTCGACCCTGCTGCCGGCCTCGACGAGGTAGCCGGAGTCGATCAAGGGGGTGACCGCCTTGGTGACGGTGGACTGCGACAGGCCCAGCCTGCGGGCGACCTCGATGCGGGAGATCGGGCCGAAGGTCAGGACCTCGGCGAAGATCTGGGCGCGGGTGCCGTCCGCCGTGCCCGTCCAGGTGGTGGCGGCCAACCTCGGGACCGGCCCGATGCTGGGCGGGGAACCCGGGTCGTCGGCCGTCACCGCACCATGCTATCCCGGTGATCAGGATGGACCGCCGCGGCGGACGGCGTGCGGCCGCGGCCGCACCCTCCGGCGAGGGCGCGACCGCGGCCGGTGGGTCAGGTCAGGGAGCAGGTCGGCGTGGGAGTCCAGCCGGCCGGGTCACCGTTGAGGATCATCCCGGCGGTGGCGAAGGCACCGGGGGCGAGCGCGCCGTTCCACGAGGCGTTGCGCACGGTGGCGGTGGTCCCCGTGGTGGTGGTGACCCCGTTCCACGTCTGGGCCACGGACATGCCACCGGCCAGGCCCAAGCTCGCCGTCCAGCCCGTGCCGGACGTGGTGCCGCGGTTCCGGACGGTCAGGTCGAGCTGGAACTGCCCTGGCCACTTGCCGGTCACCGTCACCGCCGCGGTGCACCCGGTGCCGGACTGGTCCGGCTTGGTGCGCACGGTCAGCGCCGGTGACGGCGGCGAGGAGGTGCCGGCGGCGTTGTTGGCGCGGACGGTGAAGGTGTAGGCGGTGTCGGGTTTCAGGCCGGTGACCGCGAGGGTCGTGGTGGCGGTGCGGCCGGCCGGGCTGCCGTCCCGTTCGACGGTGTAGTCCGCCGCGCCGGTGACCGCGGGCCAGGACAGCGTGACGCCGGTCGCGGTGAGGTCCGACGCCGTGGGCGCGCCCGGCGCCGGGAGCGTGGGCGTGTCGTCCTTCGGGATGACGTACAGGGTGATGGAGCCGGCGGGCAGGGTGGCGGTGAACCCGGTCGCCGACACCGCCTGGTCGGCTTCGTGGACGATGCCCGTCGGGTCGGCGCCGCTGTAGCGGTAGACCTGCGCCGTGCCGGCACCCCGGCCGGACATCGCCACCGGGCTGGTCAGGTCGCCACCGGTCTTGTTGACGACCATCAGGGTGGTGGCACCGTCGGTGGCGCGCTCGGCGCCGTAGATCGACACCTTGTCCTGGTCGGTGCTCGTGGCGCGGATCCGGGTGTCCCCGAACCGGCCGCCCCGGCCGTCGTAGTCGCGGTACATCCGGAAGGCGTCGGCGACCGGCTGGCCGGCGCTCGGAGCGGTCCACAGCGTGGCCAGGTCCAGGCCTTCGCGACCGAAGATGCCCAGCACGTCGGCCTGGGCCAGCGCGCCGTTCACGGAGTCGAAGGCGCCCCAGCTGTACTCGGTGATGGCGGTCTTCGTGCCGGGGTAGTTCCGCGCGACCATGTCCTTCATCCGGGGGATGAACCTGATCTTGTCGTTGATCCACGACTCGTCGACGTAGGTCGGGTCCCAGAGCTGGCGGGTCGAACGCAGCCGCAGCGCCTGGGTGCCGGCGTCGCCGGCATCGCTCGAGGAGACCCCGGACTGCTGCGGGTAGATGTGGTTGTCGTAGTAGTCCAGGATGCGCACGCCGTGCTGCTGCTCGTAGGCGCGCATCTGGGCCAGGTACCACTCGCCGAAGTCCACGCCGCCGTGGTTCGGGCGGTCCGCGTCGCCGAGGCCGGAGTGCAGCAGCGACATGTAACCCCAGCCCACCGGCCCCATCGTCTTGGCCGAGGGGTCGGCGGCCTTCACCGCGGCTCCGATGTCGTAGGTGCGGTCGCGCAGCTCCACCGCGCCCGCGCCCTGCGGGTGCACGTCGCGGTGGGTGTGCTGCCACAGGTCGGGTTCGTTGTCCAGGTCGTAGTAGCGGACGCCCCCGCCGGCCGCGGTGCCGTACTTGCCCGTGAGGTGGTGGATCCAGTCCTCGACGTACTGCGCGCCCGCCTCGACGCTGGTGTCGTGCGGGTCGTTCCCGGTGACGTTCGTGCCGTCGGGCCGGACGCCGTTGCCGCAGTCCGGGGCCCACGAATCGGTGCTCTGCTGGGGGCCGTACTTCGCCACCGAGAACCCGCACGCCTTGCCCCGGGCCTTCGGCACCCAGCCGATCAGCGGGACGGTGAACAGGCTCTTGCTGCCGGTGCGCACGTTCCGCTCGTGGGTCAGGTCGGTGACCGACCCGTCCGGCAGCGCCGCCGGGTCCGGGGTCGCCTCGTCGATGTTCTCGAAGTACCAGTCGGAGGCGCGGTTGGTGTTGTCGAACCGGAAGTTGTAGCGGGTGGTGGAGTTGCCGCCCCACCGCTGTACGGGCAACCGGAGCTCCGCGGCCAGTTCCTCGCTCGCGAAGTTCATTCCGTAGATGTCCTCGCTGATCGGCTGCCGATCGGCGAGGACGTCCACGGCCAGGTCGGGGCCCGGCGCGGCGGTGGCGGCGTCGGCGGGAGCGACCGTGACCACGGTCGAGACGGCGAGGACCGCCATGGTGGCCAGGGGCCAGGGGCGTCGGGCACGCACTGCTCTGGGCATGTCTGGGACTCCTATGGGCGTGTACGAGATTCCTCTGGGAGCGCTCCCATGGGACGGTGGCCGGTGCCGTGCCCCGGCTCATGCGGCCGGGGCACGGCAGCGCGGTCAGCAGGGGTTGGTCTGGGTGAGCAGGCCGAGCTGGTACGGCAGCTGCGAGTACGGCACGTTCGTGGAGTTCGGGTTCACTCCCTGGTAGAGAAGCTGCAGGTGGCAGGGATCGATCTCCATGGTCTGGTCGTACCCGGTGCGGATCAGTTCCCCGTGGCTGACGTCGTTGGTCCACTGTCCACTGGGGAACGTCACGTTGGCCAGACCGGCGAACGGGTTCGCGATCTGGGTCCAGGACCCGCTCAGGCTGGGCGCGGTCCAGGCGCGGTAGACGCGGTGGCCGACCGAATCCCAGCCCTCCACGAGCATCAGGTAGGTGCTGGAGCCCTTGACCTTGTACACGGCGGTGGCTTCGAACAGGTTGCCCCGGTTGTCGTCGTGCAGCACCACCGCCGTGTTGCCGAAGCCGTTGGGGAAGTTCGCCACCGTGGTCTGCGACCGGAAGATGTCACCGGCGTCGTTGGCGTAGAACAGGTAGCAGTTGGCGGTGTCACAGGTGACGAAGAAGTCCAGCCAGCCGCCCCCGTGCTGGTCGACCACGGGCGGCGTACTGGCGAAGAAGTTCGTCGGCGTGCTCCAGTTCTGCGGCTGGGTCGGGTCGGTGTTGGTCGAGAAGGCGGGCGGTCCCTGCTGGAACACCAGGTACCACTTGTTCTGCGGGGCGAAGTAGAACACCTGCGGCGCGGCCATGTACCGGTGGCCGAGGTTCGGGTTGTCGCTCAGGTGGTATTGCGACGCCGACGCGGCCTGCGAGAAATCGGTGAAGTGCGTGTACTCGACACTCCAGGCGCCGGACGTGTCCGCGGTGGTGGCGTACACCAGCCATTGCCCGTTGTACCGGACGATGCTCGGGTCCTTCACCGACACGATGTTGTGCCCGGACACGGGCTTCGCGCTGATCAGGGGACCTTGGTCCGTCCACCGGAAACTCGACGGCAGGTTCCCGCCGCCCGGCCCGGTGGGCGTCAGGCCGGTCCATTGCTGGTTGCTCTGGCCGTTGCAGGTCCAGAGCACCACCGGGGTGCTGTTCGCGGAGGCGCCGCCTCCGCTCACGTCCAGGCACAGCCCGGATTCGACGCCGGTCACCGTGCCGTCGGCGTTGACGCGCCACTGCTGGTTCGTCCCGCCGTTGCAGCTCCAGATCTGCACCCGGGTGCCGGCCGCGGTCGCGTGACCGGGCACGTCCAGGCACTTGGTGCCGTACACGGTCAACTGGTTGAGCGCGGTGAGTGTCCACTGCTGATTGGTGCCGCCGTTGCAGTCCCAGACCTGCATGAGGGCTCCGTCGGCCTGGCTGCGCCCGGTCACGTCCAGGCAGCGGCCGGAGGCGACGCCACGGAGCGCGCCGGTGCTGTCGGCGTGCGCGACGCCGGCGCCGATCACCGAGACCGCCGCGAGCAGTGCGGACACCGCGGCCCATGACCGGAACAGCTTTCTGTGTTTTGGCATTCCTGTTGACTCCTTGACTTGGGTGACCGGACGCGCAATGGCACGGGGGAGCGAGCCGGCAGGCAAACCGTTGTCGTTCACACGCGGCGTGTTCCCGCAGGGCGCCTTCGGCGTTCTGCGGAGCGCTCCGCCGCGGACGCGGTCGGGCGCGCGGCGACCGGAATGGCCGGCTGGAGTGGCCCGGGTGGTGCCACCGGGAAGTGCGTGCTGTCGGCGGCCGAGGCTTCCTACGCGTCGGAGGCGAGGTGACTCTGCCGGTTGACGAGGGTCACGACACTTGCCTCCGGTGGACGACCCGGCGCTGCGGCCGAGCCCGTCGCCGGCCGACCGGACGGATCACCGTCCGTGGCTCATCGGGGCACTGCGGAACCGTCGCGGACCTGGCCGCGCACAAGAGCTTCCGGAGCATGGGAACTCCCATCGTCGTTGACGTGAGTACCTGTCTGTCCACCACGTTCGGCCGGTATGGCGTGCCGGTTTCCGACGTCGATCCGCCATTGGCCGTGCTCCAACGAAAGCCCGCCGGTGTGAACGCTAACACGGCGGCGGGACCAAGCAAAGGCCCGTGCGGACGTCCGCCGCGGCGAACGCTGCGCACGCCACGCAGCTGGACGCGGGCGTTGTCCTTGTCGCACATCGTGGTGCCGCACACGTGCAGCCGGCCGCGCCGGGGGTATTACTTCGATATGGAAAGTATCAGCGCCTGTTTGGAGTATTCGATCTTGTCCGGCACGCGTGCGGGTCGCGCAGTGGTGGTCGAATCGAACAAAAGCCATCAAGCTGCGCAGTCTCGCCCGGCCGGGGTTTCCGGGCGCCCCGACGGTGCCGGATCATGAAATTTACTCCTGCGCCGGGATTTCCGCAGGTCAATCCGGCTCTGCTTGGTGACCGGGGCGTCGGAGGAGGCGGACGACGCCGTGGTCTGGCCAGATGAGGTGCTTGACAGGACCAGGAGACTTTGACATTTTCAGGTGGCTTCCAACGAATACTTTCGCCAAGCAACGAACTGCTGGTCGGGGCCGGTTCCGCGGCACGCTCCGCGTTACCGGCCCGGCGCCCGCCCGCTCACCGGCACCGTCGTCTTGGCAGACCACCACGACCACCCACCCCCACGACACCCCTCCGAGTGCCCCCTCTGGGAGCGCTCCCGGACGGCACCGGGCATTCCCGGTGCCGTCCGGTCTCCGCGTCCCACCGGACCGCACACGACGCTCAGACTCACCGAGGAGGATCTGTGCGCAAGTTCTGGCGATCAGCGTTTTCGGCCGTGCTGGCCGCGGCCGCGGTGCCGATCGCGCTGCTCTCCGTCCAGCAGCCGGCCCAGGCATTGGAGAACAACCTGGCCCGCACGCCGCAGCTGGGCTGGAACGACTGGAACAGCTTCGGCTGCAACGTGAACGAGACCCTGGTCCGGCAGACCGCCGACGTGATGGTGTCCAGCGGCATGGCCGCGGCCGGCTACCAGTACGTCAACATCGACGACTGCTGGTCGGAGTGGAACCGGGACAGCAGCGGAAACCTGGTGCCGGACCACACCAAGTTCCCCAGTGGCATGAAGGCGCTGGCCGACTACGTGCACGGCAAGGGGCTGAAGCTGGGCATCTACTCCTCGGCCGGTACGACGACGTGCCAGGGTTACCCGGCGAGCCTGGGCAACGAGCAGCGGGACGCGAACCTGTGGGCATCGTGGGGGATTGACTACCTGAAGTACGACAACTGCGGTGATCACCAGGGTCGTAGCGGTCAGGACCGCTACGTCGCGATGCGGGACGCCCTGGCGAAGTCCGGGCGGCCGATCCTGTTCGCGATCTGCAACTGGGGTGGCGACAGCGTCAACCAGTGGGGGCCGGCGACGGGCAACTCGTGGCGCACCACCTGGGACATCCAGGGGAACTGGGGTTCGGTGCTGGGCATCCTCGACGCCCAGCCCGGCTGGGCCGGGCTCGCCAAACCGGGCGCGTGGAACGACCCGGACATGCTCGAGGTCGGCAACGGCCTGTCCGACACCGAGGCCCGGGCGCACTTCAGCCTGTGGGCGCTGCTCAACGCCCCGCTGCTGGCCGGCAACGACCTGCGCACCATGAGCGCCGCCACGCGGTCGATCCTGACCAACACCGAAGTCATCGGGGTCAACCAGGACTGGGGCGGGCGGCAGGGCAACCGGATCGCCGACTACGGCGACACGGAGGTCTGGACCAAGCCGATGGCCAACGGTTCCATGGCGGTCGTGCTGCTCAACCGCGGCAGCGGCACGAGCACGATCAGCACCTCCGCCTCACAGATCGGTCTCGGGTCGGCCTCGAGCTACTCGGTGCGTGACCTCTGGGCGCACTCCACGGGCACCACCAGCGGCGCGATCAGCGCGTCGGTGCCGGGCCACGGCGCCGCGATGTACGTCGTCACCGGCGGCGGGGTGGCCAACCCCGGCACGTTCGCGTTGCGGGGTCAGGGATCGGGGCGGTGCCTGGACATCACCGGCGCGTCGCAGGCCAACGGCACGCCGGCCGAGATCTGGGACTGCCACGGCGGGGCGAACCAGGCGTTCACCTCGACCGCGGCCGGAGAGCTGCGGGTCTACGGCAACACCAAGTGCCTGGACGTGTCCGGCAACGCCACGGCCAACGGCACGGCGGTGGCGATCTGGGACTGCACCGGCGGCGGCAACCAGCAGTTCCGGCTCAACGGCGACGGCAGCATCACCGCCGTGGGCGCGAACAAGTGCCTCGACGTCAACGGCGCCGCCACCGCCAACGGCAGCAAGGTCCAGATCTGGGACTGCTCCGGCGGCAGCAACCAGAAGTGGGCCAAGGCCTGACGCCGCGCCCGTCCTGATCGTCGGAGAGGGCCGGCCCCCCCGGGCGGAGGTCCGGCCTTCTCCGGCTCCACAACGGCGGGCTTCCGGCTGGGGAGACATCCCGGGCGGACCGCCATCCGTGTTCCCGGACGCGGTGCCGGCCGGTGCCGCGCCGAGCCGGCCGTGCGGGCCGGTCGATCGTTGATCTCGACGTGGAGGTCTGATGAAAGCGTTCACCTCGAACAGGCGACGGTGGTCGCCGGTGCGGCTCACCGCGGCGGTGGTGGCCGCCGTCGCGGGTGTGGGGGCCGTCGCGGTGCCGGCGGCGGCGGTGACCGGTTCGACCATCGTCGGGGTCGCCTCCGGGCGGTGCCTGGACGTGGTCGGCCAGTCGCAGGCGGACAAGGCCGGCGTGGACATCTACGACTGCAACGGGCAGGCCAACCAGGCGTGGACGTTCACCGCGGCCGGCGAGCTGCGGGTGTACGACAGCCCGAAGTGCCTGGACGTCGCCGGTCAGGCCACCACCGCACCGGCGGTCGTGCAGATCTACACCTGCAACGGCGGGGCCAATCAGAAGTGGCGGATCGACTCCACCGGGACGATCGTCGGCGTGCAGTCGGGCCTGTGCCTGGACGTGACCGGCGCCGGGACCGCCAACAGCACCGCGGTCGGGCTGTGGACGTGCAACGGCCAAGCCAACCAGCAGTGGCGCACGGCGTCAGGCGGCGACACGCAGCCACCCACCGTGCCGGGCAACCCACGGGTGAGCAACCTGGCCTGCGACACGGTGACCTTCGCGTGGAACGCGTCGACCGACAACGTCGGGGTGGCGTTCTACGACGTCTACCACGACGGCCAGCTGATCAAGTCGGTGAGCGGTGCCACGCTCTCCACCGACCTCACCGTCGTGCCCGGCACCACCTGGGGCCTCTACGTCAACGCCCGGGACGCCGCGGGCAACGTCTCGCAGGCCAGCACGACGGTGCCGATCACCCCGCCGCAGTGCCAGGCCGACACCCAGCCCCCGACCGCGCCGGCCGCCCTGTCCGGCACCGCGGCCGGCACGACCGTCACGCTGCGCTGGACCGCCGCGAGCGACAACATCGGGGTCCGCGCCTACGACATCTACCGCGACAACGCCAAGATCGGCACGGTCACCGGCACCGCGAGCACCCCGCCGGCCACGACCTTCACCGACAGTGCCCTGGCCGCGAACACCACCTACCAGTACTACGTGGTCGCCCGGGACGCGCAGGCCAACGTCTCCGCGCACAGCAACACCGCCACCGTGACCACGGGCGGCGCCTGCGGCGCTTCGGTGTGCGCGGTCACGCAGATCGCCACCGACACCGACATCCCGTGGGGCCTGGCCACCCTGCCCGACGGCACCATCCTCTACACCCGCCGCGACGCCCAGGACATCGTCCACCTCAACCCGGCCACCGGCGCCAAGACCACCGTCGGCACCGTGCCCAACGTGCAGAGCACCGACGGCGAGGGCGGCCTGACCGGCCTGGCCGTCTCGTCCACCTACGGCAGCGACCACTGGCTCTACATCATGCACACCTCGCCCTCCGACAACCGGATCGTGCGGATCAAGCTGGAGAACGACAAGCTCACCACGAGCAGCGAGCAGATCCTGCTCAGCGGGATCCTGCGCAACAAGTTCCACGACGGTGGCCGGCTGCGCTTCGGCCCCGACGGCAAGCTCTACGCCGGCACCGGCGACGCCCAGAACGGCGACAACGCCCAGAACACCACCAGCCTCAACGGCAAGGTCCTCCGGCTCAACCCCGACGGCACCGTGCCCTCGGACAACCCGTTCGGCAACTACGTGTGGAGCTACGGGCACCGCAACCCGCAGGGTCTGGCGTTCGACTCCCAAGGCCGGCTGTGGGAGCAGGAGTTCGGCAACTCCGTCATGGACGAGACGAACCTGATCACCAAGGGCGGCAACTACGGCTGGCCCGCGTGCGAGGGCACCTCGGGCAGCTGCGGCACCGCCGGGTTCATCACGCCGAAGCACACCTACCCGGTCGCCGAAGGCTCCTGCAGCGGCATCGCCGTCGTGCGTGACGTGCTCTACGTCGCCTGCGAACGCGGGACCCGGATGTACCGCGAGGTGATCAGCGGCAGCGAACTGACCAACGTGCAGACGTACTTCAACGGCACCTACGGCCGGCTGCGCACCGTCGAGCCCGCCCCCGACGGCGGCCTGTGGCTGACGACGACCAACAACGGCGACAAGGACAGTATTCCCAACAACAGCAACGAAAAGATCTTCCACGTCACCCTCGGCACCTGACGTGGCGGGCGCCGCGGCCGGCGGTCTCCCACAACGACGTGAGGATCACCGGCCGCGGCGCGAAGACACTTTCCGATCAGCCGGTTCCGGCCGGGCCTTCCGTTGATGAGGTGGATGGACATGCTCCTGAGTCGTCGTCGCGTCGTCACCGTGGGAGCCGCCGGTCTGGCGGCCCCGCTGGCCGGGACCGCAACCGCGGTCGCCGACCCCGTGGGGACCACCGGCACCGTGTTCGACGTCCGCAAGTTCGGCGCTGCCGGTGACGGCACGACCATCGACAGCGACGCCGTCAACCGGGCCATCGACGCGGCGGCGAGCACCGGTGGCACGGTGTACTTCCCGCCCGGGAAGTACGCGAGCTACTCGATCCGGCTGAGGAGCCGGGTCGCGCTGTACTTCGACCAGAACGCCACCCTGCTCGCCGCCAAGCCGGCGGGCGGGCGCGGCTACGACCCCGCCGAGCCGGGGGCGGGCAACCCGTACCAGGACTTCGGGCACAGCCACTGGCACAACAGCCTGATCTGGGGCGAGGGCGTCGAGGACGTCACCCTCCACGGCCCGGGCCGGATCGACGGCTCCGGCCTCGTCGCCTCGGGGGACCAGGAATCCGCGCCACTGCAGGGGAACAAGGCGATCGCGCTCAAGCTGTGCCGCAACATCGCGATTCGCGACCTGACCATCGTCAACGGCGGGCACTTCGCCGTCCTGCCCACCGGCGTGGACAACTTCCGCATCGACGGCCTGGTCATCGACACCAACCGGGACGGCATCAACCTCGACTGCTGCCGCAACGTGCGCATCGCCAACACGACGGTCAACTCGCCCTACGACGACGGCATCGTGCTGAAGAGTTCCTACGCCCTCAACCAGCTGCGAGCGACCGAGAACGTCACCATCGACAACTGCCTGGTGAGCGGCTACGACCTCGGGACGCTGGTCGACGGGACGTTCCGGACCGGCCCCTACTCCCGCGTCGGCCGGATCAAGTTCGGCACCGAGTCCAACGGCGGGTTCAAGAACATCGCCATCTCGAACATCGTCTTCGAGTACTGCCGCGGGCTGGCGCTGGAGACCGTGGACGGTGGGGTGCTGGAGGACGTGACGATCAGCAACCTCACCATGCGGCACGTGCAGACGCCGATCTTCCTCCGGCTGGGCGCCCGGATGCGCGGTCCCGCCGGGATTCCGGTCGGCACGCTGCGCCGCGTCAGCATCAGCGACGTCGTCGCCGCCAACACCGACCCCCAGTACCCGTCGACCATCGCCGGCATTCCCGGGCACAACGTGGAGGACATCCGGATCAGCAACGTCCGGCAGCACACGGCCGGCGGCCTGACCCCCGCCGACGCGGTGGCGAACCCGCCGGAACTGGAGACCGGCTACCCCGAGCCGGCCATGTTCGGCACGCTGCCGGCCTACGGCTGGTTCATCAGGCACGCCAGGGGGCTCACGTTCGACAACGTCGAAGTCCGCTACGAGCGGACCGACACCCGGCCGGCCCACATGCTCAGGGACGTCACCGACGCCGACTTCCACCACGTCCGCGCGGACAAGGCCACGGGCGTCCCGACCTTCACACTCGACGCCGTGCAGGACTTCCGGGTGACCACCAGCCGTCCGGTACCCGACACCGTCCTCGACCGCGTCGACCACCGGGACCTGTGAGCACGCGGCGGTCGCCGGGGGAACGCCGGCGTCGACACCGGTAGGACGCCCGGTACGGGGAATTACCGCCGGACGGCCGCTTGCACGCGTCACCGGTGCGCTCGGCGTCCGGCGGCTCTCCGCAGCACTACGCCAAGCCCACGATCGCCTGCTCAACGCCAACGAGCGGGAAGACTTCCGCCGCGCGGGCCGGGAAGGTTCGCAAATAGGTAGCCCAGTCCGCTCGGCAGCTGTCGCAGAGTTCGACGCCGCCGAACCGGCCGAGTGGTTCGGCGCCGTAAGAGAGGCGGTGGCGGCAGTGGTCGCAGTGCGCGTCGGCGGCGCTCTCCAGCATGTCGGCCAAACCGGGAAACATCAGTTCTTCGCTGCGGGCGACCACGTTCGCGTAGCGGACGCTGTGGGTGCTCTTCTCGGTCACGTCGACACGATGCCAGAGTTTGATGTTCTGGCGGGTCTGAGCCACCACGTGCTCGGTCTCGGGCCTCCCGATCGTCAGGTCCTCCTCGGTGAACCGGTATCTCCGCATCATCATGTGGATCGGCCCGCCGAAATATCGCAGGAAATTGATGGTGGCCCGGTGCGCGGGCGCGCGTGCCCATGCCACGTCCAACGCCCAGAGGGCTTCCCGGCAGCGGCGATAGGACTCGGCGCGCAGTTCGTGACCGACGTAGGCGAACGTGCTGTTGGTCTCCCCCTCGGCGCGGTGTTTGTAGTACGCGACCGCGTCGTAGAGGGTGTCGCCGAGCTCAGTGAGGATCTGGAACTCCTCCTCACTGAACCATGTGTCGGTGATGTCGTTGCACGCCATGGCGGCGGCTATCGTGAACCGTGCGAGAGCGTCGCTGTCACGGAGGCGGAACCAGTCCTTGGGGGACCGGGTAAGCGCGTTCACATACCGGCGGAACAGTTCCGAGTTGCATCGCTCACTCGATTTGTCCGCGGTGATGAGGAGGAAGGTGCGGTATTCGCGGGCCATCTCCTCGTGTCCGGGAGTGCCCGCGAACACGGTGTCGAGCAGTTCGTCCAGGTCGTAGCCCAACAGGTTGTCGCCTGCGGCCACGTCCACCAGACCGCCGCGGAACTCTGCGATGATCCCGATCACGATGATCCGGGTGAAGGCGATGTACCGATCCCAGTCGATGAACTGGGGTATCACGCATCGGGTGTACTCCCACGCGCAGGCCAAGGTCTCGGCGACGATCTCCTCGGGAAGGTCGGTGCCCTTCAGATCGTCCTCGATGTCACGCGGATAGAACCAGTTGTCCCGAGGCTCGGCGCGAGTCATGAGCATGCTCCCGGGGTCGCCGCTTGCGGACGCATGCGCAGGGTCCGGGGACCGAGCACCAGACTTTGCGCGGGACGTACCCGCGAACCCGGCAGCGACCGCATCGACCACCGATGTGTGATGGTCGACAGCATCACCATGGCTTCGGCAAGCCCGAAGGTGTCGCCGACGCACCGGCGCGCGCCACCACCGAAAGCGAACAGCGCCCCGCGCGGCGGTCGCAGCGGCTCCCCATCGCCGTCCCACCGGTCGGGCCGGAAGTCTTCGGGGTCCGCGAAGTGCGCACCCTGGTGTTGAACCACGTAGGGGCTGTAGACCACGGTGGTACCGTCCGGAAGGAAATGCCCGCCGAGCCGCGTGTCCTTCGTGGTGATCCGGGTGAGCAGGGGAACCGGGGGGAACAACCGCACCGTCTCGAGGATGACGTTGCGCGCCAGAGTGAGCCGCGACAGATCGTCCAGTGTGGTGCCTGCGACACCGGCCGCTTCGGCGCGCAGCCGTCGTTCGATGTCAGGATTCCGTGCCACCAGGTGCAAGGCCCAGCTCACCACGTTCGCCGTGGTTTCCGTGCCGGCCAAGAGGAAGGTGAGTACCTGGTCGTGGATTTCGGCGTCGGACAGGCCTGGCGCGCCGTCGTGCGGGTCGCAGAAGGCGAGCAGGCCGGACAACAGGTCGGCGTGGTCGGTGTCGCTCGAACGGTAGTCGGCGATGACTTCGGTGACGATACGCCTGAGCCGTTCCTGTGCGCGGTGATACCTCCGGTTGGCCGGTAGGGGGACCTTGTCCAGCCTCCGGGGAAGGATCGAACGCCACACCACACCCGCCAGCACGACGTTCATGTCCTCGATCATCTGCGCCATGACCGAGGAGGGCAGGCCGCTGGGTAGCATCGTGCGCGCGGTGACGGTCTGCATGTCGGCATGGACGTCCACGGCCCGGCCGTCCCGCCAGTGCCCCAGCACCTCGTCGATCTGCTTGCTCATCACCTGCAGGTACCCGGGCAGCCGGTCGCGGTGAAAGGACGGCTGCACCAGGCGACGCTGCCTTCGGTGGTCACGATGGGCGCAGCTGACGAGTCCGTTGCCCCCGGTCTCCCGGATGCGGTCGTACAGGTAGCCGCCCTTGTCGAACGTGCGGTCGTCCTGCAGCACCTGGTGGGTCAATTCGGCACTGGTGACGACCAGTGCCTGCCAGGGACCGACGCGGACCCGGACGAGATCCCCGTACGCTGGCAGCTCTCTCAGGAACTCCAACCTGTTGTGCACCAACGGAACCAGATGACCGATCAGCGGCAGGGCGCCGGGCGCGACGACGGCTGTCATTCCCGCTCGTCCTGACCCTCGGGTGCGCGGCCATGCTTCCACCGGCCGGTGGCGACCAGTTTCCCGGCAGGGACGGTGCCTTCCACCACGGTCACTTGCTCTCCCGGTCTTGTTCGCACTGATCGCGTGTATTCGCCGGGTCCCGTGCGAGGACGCTCGTTCATGCGTTCGGACAGCATTGCTGCACCTTCGGTCAACCGCGCGGCCGTATTCCGCACAACTGGAGCCTTGCGGAAAGCAGGCTAGTGCTGCCCAACGCCCCTTTGACCGTCCGGGAAGGCGACCTGGGACTTTCGGATCGGTAAGAGTTCCCTGAGATTTACGCTGAACGGCGGGCAGGCGCTCACGCGATTCACGCAGCCGCTGGCGGCGACTTTTCGTAGTCGCCAGAACTCGGGATCTCGATTGCGAAGTGCCGCTGTCGACTGTCCCAGAAATGGATCGACGTGTCAATCGCGGGCAACGAGTCCGTCTATGTGCCGGTTGTACCCTTCGCGTTTGGACGTCGACCAGAACGACTCCGCTGCGCTGTTTGTCCCAGCGATCCCGGTCTCGCCTATCGACCGGCGCAGCCCGCGCGGTCGTTCCAAGATCGTTGATCAGGTTGTGAGTCCGAGGATGGTGAAGGGCCGGTGCATGTGGCGGGGTCCCCGACGTCGAGCCGATCACGAGGGTGTCAGGTCGCGGAAATGGTCGTCCAGTTGCTGTTGCACCCGTGCAGCGTCCTCCCCGCGGCCCAGTTGCCGGTACCACTCCAACGCCTCCCGCAACACCGCGCGGGCCTGATCAGGTTGGCCGAGGGCCGTGTACGGCCGGCCCATCGCGTCGAGATTCTTTGCGACTTCGTAGGTGTGGCCGATGGCGCGGCGCAGGGTGAGGGCCTGCTGGTAGTGGCAGATGGCCTGACGGTGGCGGCCGGTGTGGTGATCGATGTAGCCCAAGCTGTCCAGGGTGATCGCTTCACCGTCGGGGTCCTGGTGGTGGCGCTGCAGGGTCAGCGCGGCCTGGCAGTGCCGGCGGGCCTGCTCGTACTCGCCGAGCTGGGCGGAGAGCCAGCCCACCATGTTGAGCGTGGCGGCGTGCCATACCGGATCGTCGAGGGAGCGAAACAGGTTCAGGGCGTGGGTGGCCTGCTCCAGGGCCAGTCGGTTGTCGCCCTGCTGCTCCCAGACCCGCGCGAGTGCGTGATGGGCGTGGGCCTGGTTGGTGTGGTCGTGGTATTGACAGGCGATTGCGAGAGACCGGCGCAGGTGGTCGATCGCCTCCTCGAGTCGCCACAGATCTGCGTAGGCACGTCCGAGACGCTGGTGAGCACGGACGTGGATGTCGGGGTCGGGGAGGTGTTCCGCGGCCACCGCACCTGTCCGGCACACGGCGAGGAGGTCGTGGCGGTGTCCCCGGCGGTGGTGGAAGGTGAACAGGGTGCAGGTCAACTGCCACACGGTCTGGTGCCACCCGTTCGAGATCGCGGCACGATGGGCGGCCAGCAGGCACGCGTGCTCGGTGTCGAACCAGGCCAGGGCCGCCGAGGCATCGGACAACGGGTAGGGAAGGCAACCGGGTGGGGGCGGATCGAGCCGGATGGGCTGGCGGTGGGGGTCCAGGAGCTGGTCGGCGGCGTCGGCGGTGTGCAGGTAGAAGGCCACAACCCGGCGCAGCGCTGCCTCCCGGTCGGCATGGGGCTGATCCTGGCGGGCCTGGTCGGCGGCGTAGAGCCGGACCAGGTCATGCATCCGCCATCGGCCAGGAACATGCTGGTGCACCAGGGAAACCTGGTCCAAGGCGCGCAACACGCGCCGGGCCGCGTCGATGGGCAAGCCGGTGAGGCAGGCCGTGGCCGGCAAATCGATGTCCGGTCCCGGCGCGAGACCGATCAGCCCGAACGTCCGCGCCCCTTCGGGGGTGAGGGCGCGGTAGGACCACGACAGCACCGCCGGTACGCCGACGGCCTGATCGGTGTCGTCCAGAGCGCCCAACCGCGTCGAGGCGTCGCGCAGTTCGGCGGCCAGTGCCGCCAACGGGAATTGCGGGTGGGCTCGGGCCTGACTGGCGACAATGCTCAACGCCAGCGGGAATCCTCCGCAGCAGGCGATCAACTCGGCCATCGCACCAGGTTCGGCGGCCGGCCGCTGGGCCCCCAGCCGAGCCTGCAGCAGTTGACGAGCTGCGGATTCGGAGAGCACGTCCATCGTCAGCGGGTGGGCGTCGTGTGCGGTCACCAGCCCGGACAGCCGGCTGCGGCTCGTGACGAGCACCGCGCAGCTGGGGCTGCCCGGAAGCAGCGGTGCGAGCTGGGCCGTGTCGCGGGCGTTGTCCAGTACGACCAGCATTCGTTTGCCGGCGAGCAGACTGCGGTACAACCCCACCTGCGCGTCCAGTTCGGCCGGGATGGCCGAGGGCTCGACGCTCAGAGCCGCCAGGAATCCGCGCACCGCCGTCTGTGTGGTCAGCGGGTCGCCGGTAGGGTCGAAGCCGCGAAGATTTACGAACAGTTGCCCGTCGGGGAAACGGTCGATGTGCTGGTGAGCCCAGTGGAGGGCGAGCCAGGTCTTGCCGATGCCGCCGGTGCCGCCGATGGCGGAGATCACCACCGTGCCGCCTGGTTCGGCTTGGGCCCGCATTGCCGCGGTGAGTTCGGCGAGTTCGGCGACCCGGCCGGTGAACGGCCGCGGTGGGGCGGGCAGTTGGCGGGGCACGGGTGCACGTTCGGTGCCTACCGGGGTGGCTACTGCCGGCTCGGCGGTGAGGACGTGGTGGTGCGCCTGCCACAGCGGTGGGCCGGGGTCGATACCCAGGTGTTGCTTGAGCTGTTCGTAGCGAGCCAAGGCGTTTGTCCGGCGCCCGCTTCGGTGGCGGGCGGGCACCACCTGGCCGGCCAAGCGCTCGTCCTGTTGCCGTGCCCGGTCGACCACCTCTGACACCTTCGCCGGCAGCTCGGCCGGTAGGTGTCGCTTCGACGCGAACGGCGCTGTCGAGGCTGTTTCCCGGACGAGCATCGCGTGTGCCTCGGCCAGATCGGGTCCGGGGGCGACGCCCAGTTCTGCGGCGAGCAGTTTGCGGGTCAGGTCGTATACGGCAAATCCCTTGTCCCGCTGTCCGGACGCTGTGTACATCCGGACGAGCATGGCCGCGAGGGCCTCGTCGAGCGGGTGCGTCGCCGTCTCCTCGATGACGACCGGCAACGCTTCGGAGGCACGTCCGGTTGTGAGCAGCGCCTCGGCGTAGGCCAGCACCGCGTCGCGCCGTGCCTCGAACAGCGTGAGAACCGTCGGGTGGCCTACGAGAGCGGGCAGGTCGGCGAGTGGCTGCCCATGCCACAACCCGAGCGCCTCGCCCAGCATCGCCGCCGTCTGATCCGACCGGCCCGCCTGGCGTTCCTGCTCGGCGGCCTGTACCTGGCGGTAGAACCGGTCCACGTCACTCTGATCCGGTGAGATCCGCAACGCATATCCGTCGCCGACCGTAGGAATCCGCTGGCTGCGCGCGTACGCGTGCCGCTCCGGGTCGAGCACTCGCCGCAGGTGTTTGACATGCGTCTGGATGATGTTCGTCGCGCTCGGTGGCGGCGTGTCACCCCATAACGCGTCAACCAGCGCTGTCCGCCGAAGAGCCCGGCCCCTGGCCAGCGCGAGAACCCCGAGCAGGGCCCGACGGCCCGGTGGACCTAGATCGAGTTCCTCTCCGTCCTGCCACACCCGCACGGGCCCCAGCACCTGTACATGCACAGCCACCTCCAGTTGCGCAGCCACAGATCGCCCACTCTTCGCAGCGATTCACGTACTGTCAATAGGGGAGGGCCGGAAGCAACAACGTCCGGTGCTCTGACGGTTCTGGGTGATTCGGGCCGGACAACGCCGGCCCTTCGCAACACGGAACGCCTGTCGCCGGAACGGTTTCGCACATGGTGCGGACCGGTCCTCTCCGCCGCGCGGCGAAGAGGACCGGTCCAGTCGGTTGTCGCGTTCTCAGTTCAGGCGAGCTGGTTGGCGCCGAAGTTGACCAAACTCGCGGGCGGGCCGCAGATGGACCGCGCGTTGTAGGTGCCGACTGCGCGCATGATGCCGCTGAGCAGGTGGCGTCCGTCCGTGCAGTTCACCCAGAGCTGGATGGCGCCCTGCGTCACGTTGCAGGTGAAGTCGATGACGTAGTACGGGGAGACGCTGTAGTAGTTGCAGGTGAAGACCGCATTGACGGTGTCGGTTCTCGCTTCGCCGCTGCTGAGCTGCTTCGAGGTGTCGGTGACGGGCTTGGGGAAGGTGCTCCATCCCGCAGTCGCCGAGGTGTCGCCCCCGGATGCGGCGGACGCCGCACCCGGGGCGACCACGAAGGCGGCAATGAGTGCTACCAGGACGACCAAGGGCTTCGCCACCGAGGAGGCGATGAAGCCGTGAGCAAGGAATTGCCTACGCATAGAGCATCTCCTGGAGTCGATCGGCCGGAACGGTTCCCGGGTTGGGGACCACCCGGTGCTGACGAGCACCAGCCTGCTGCGCCACCTTGGATGCCGACTGGACGTTGATTGGACGCGTGCGTCAGCACGACCACTTCTGCGTTTCTCGACCCCCGGGCCGCCGGAGAAGCCGGCCGGGCCGACGGGCTCGTCAGTGGCGAGGTCACCGTGGAAGGCCCGGCAGCGTCGTGGTCGCGCCGGCTGGCCACCACCGGCTACTACTCGCTCCAGGTCGGTCCGGAGTTGAGCGATGCCTGAGCGACCGTCCGATTTCTTCACCGATGTCAGCGCGTCGATGCGGGCAACGGCGCGCCGTTCGTCCCTGCCGGGCGGAGGTTTCGAGAATGGGTCGTCGTCGACCGGGACAAGGCTCAATGGCGATCGTGACGTGCGCCTGGTCACCGACCCTTGCAAGCCGCTATGCAGGATGGGGAATACTTATCAGCGGGAGCTCAAGTATCTTAAGGATAAGGGCTACACGTGGCAGTGGATTGATGATTACTGGCAGGTATTCCGGGGGCGGCCATGAGTGCCAAGTCGCCCGGACGGAGGCTGTGCCGGGGCAGGCGCTTCCTCGGCGGTTTCCAGTTTGTCCATAAAGCCACGCTGACGATCCTCGAGTCCACTGTCCGTCGACGGGCCGCCGCATGGCCGGGCGCCGCCGAACCCCGCTTTGGCCGGTCAAAGCCGCATGTTGGGGTCCTCGGTCACCGATCGCAGTGCCGTCACTGTCGGGTGGCCCTCGGCCAGGAGCCGGGCGTCGCTGCCCGGCGGCAGATCGCCCTCGACGACGACGGCGGTGAGGCTGATCGCTCCGTCGTCACCGTTCTCGACGTGGCTGCGCACCGTCCCGAACTCGGCCAGCCCGGCCCGCCGCGGCGTCCCCACCTCGGCCCGGTTCGGTACGTTCAGGTTGAGGACCGTCCCGGCCGGCATTGCGGCGAGCCGGTCGAACAGTGTCGCCGCAACGGTGACCGCGGTGTCCCAATGCTGGTGCGGACCCGGCTCGAGCCCCACGTCGAGGGACACGGCGAGTGCGCGGGCCCCGTTGAGTGACGCGGTCAACGCCGCCCCGACGGTTCCCGAGTGCAGGACCGCGCGGCCGACGTTCGCGCCGCGGTTCACCCCGGACAGCACGACCTCCGGCGGCTCGCCGAACGCTCCCTGCGCCGCCGCCAGCGCGATCAGCCCCGGATGCGCCGCGACCGCGTGGGCGGGCACGTCCGGCAGGCCCGGCAGCTGCCGCTGCTCGACGGTGATCCGGCCGTCGTCCCCGGCGGCGGACAGGCCCGCGCTGGTCCCGCTGGCCTCCTCGGCGGGCGCGGCGACGACGACCGTCCAGCCGTGCGCCACCGCGCCGCGGGCGAGCGCCGCCAGTCCCGGTGAGCCGATGCCGTCGTCGTTCGTGATCAGTGCCCGCATCCGGTGTCCTCCCAGTTCTTGAGGCGCACGCGCCGCGCCAGCTCGCGCACTGCTGCGCTGCTGCCCGATCCGAGGCCGTGTCGCGTCACGTTCACCGCTCCGGCCGCCGCTCCGAGTTTCAGCGCCTCTTCCAGCGACCGGCCCTGAGCCAAGCCGACCGCCAGTCCCGCGGTCATCGAGTCGCCGCCGCCGCGTGGGTCCACCGGCGTCAGCTCGGGCGACTCCACCAGCCACAGCTCATCTTCGACGAGGGCGAGCGTGTCCTCCGCCGCCCGCGACACGACGACCGCGCGCGCCCCACACTTCGCCACCTCGCGGCAGCTTTTCGCGAGGTCGGGCAGCGTGTCCGACTCCGCCAGCCCGTCGGTCACCAGTTCCTCGTGGCTGACCTTCACCACCTCCGGGCCGCCCGCGAGCGCCCGGGCGAGCCGTTCCCCGGACAGGTCCACCACTACCCGGGCTCCCTGGCCGGCGAGGTCCCGGGCGAGCCGCTCGTACACCGAGTGGGGCACCGGGACGTCGTCCTCGGCCGGGCCGCTGAGCACGGTGACGTCCGCACCGAGGCCCGCGACCAGCGTCAGCTCGTAGAGGTCGTCCAGCTCGTGCCGCGACAACGCGTCGGCCGGCATCCGCACCACCTCGTCGCGGTGGCCCTCCCGCCGGTCGTGCACGTAGGCGCCGTTGCGCGCGGCGACGTCCCGGATCTGGAGCTCGACGCCGATCAGGTGTCGCAGCACCTGCCCGGTCTCCCCGCCGAGCGCGCAGCACAGCACCGGGGTGGCTCCCAGCGACTGGATCATCCGCGACTGCCACACCCCCTGCCCACCCGCATGCACGTGGACGTCCGGCACCCCGGCGGTCTCTTCCACAGTCACCGTCAGCTGGGGGGACGGCGCGAACACCGCCACTCGACCCTCGGTCATGAAGATCTGATACCCGTTTTGCCCGATTGTTATCGCGGGTCTTCTTCGGTGCCCGCGTCTTCCGGGATGATCACATCAGGTCCGGTCTCGCCGGCGCCGAACCCCTCGGCGGTGTTCGGCGCCCCCTGACCGGGGTCGGCGGCCGCGATGTCCTGCTCACCCAGCTTCGGGTCCGGCTCGAACGGTGAAGTCGTCATGTCGGCCGCATACCCGGCCCGCGGGGAATTCATGCGCGTCAGGGCGAGCCTGTCCGGGGCTTCGACGCGATTCCCGCGACCCAGTCGGAACCGGCGGCGGGCATTTTCCGTTGAAGTTGTTGCTTGGTAAGGGAAATTCGCGCACTGGCCGTGGTATTTCGTCCTCGGTGCACCAGTTAGCGGTTGTTGGGTCTGTGTACGTCCGCTGGTCATCGAACCGCGCCGCTGCCGTGTCTTTCGCCGTCTTGGCTCTCGGTGTTCCCGGACGCTGGAGGCTTCGAGATGAGACCAAGCAGGCGAACGAAGGCCAGGACGGTGCTGGTGGCCGCGGGCGGGCTGGCCCTG
>NZ_CP100416.1:8933182-8934069 GCF_026017845.1 Amycolatopsis mediterranei | reverse complement strand
GGCTGTTCTGGACCCAGCAGCACGGCGACAACGTGCTCTGGGAGATCACCCGGCGCTGAACCGAGTGCGCGGCGGGCTCCGGCCCGCCGCGCACCCGCTCGGCTCAGCGCGTCCCGGCCAGGAACTCCGCGACCCAGCGGTGTGCGGTCGTGCATGCTTCGGCTTCGGTGCCGCGGAGGTGTTCGACGACCTCGCCGTCGTCCCAGAGTATGAGGGCGACGACGCCGGGCTGGATGGGCGTCAGTCCGACGAGCCGACGGTGCCCGTTTCGCTCGAGGACCCGCTCGGCGGTGAGCCATTGCCCGGTCGTGCCGGTGCGGGTGACCGTCCAGGCTGGGTCCTGGGTGAGCTGGGCCACCGACCGTGGAGCGAGCTCTACCGGCTGTTCGTTGTGCACGTCTGCCAACCTCGCATGGTTACCCTCATCTGGTGATCGATAGGTGAATCTCAGGTTAACAACGTCTAGTCTGGCTTCCGCAAGCGTGCCGCTGACCTCGGTCTTCGGCGCCACGACCGGCCGGTCGGCGCACCACCCATGTGCCGCCGGTGGTACCACTGTCCGGACATGATCCACTACGGTGTGGCGAACCTGAGGGCCGCGACCGCAGGGAGTCGTCGTGCCGACCCTCACCGCCGTGGCTGACTGGACGATCACCGCGCGCTTCACCCATGCTTCCTCCAGTGGGTACTGGGCGCCGCGGGTGTGGAGCAGTCGCGGGCTTGCGATCGCCGAGGCCGATGTTGCCCCCTTCGACAAGGCGCTGGGCGAGAGATGCTGAAGCTGCCGATCTACTGGCTGGCCCGCACCCGGTGAGGTTCACCCCGAACGGTGGACAGGGGCTTACACAGTTCAAGCAACCACTGGCAGCGACTTCTCGTAGTCGTTG
>NZ_CP100416.1:8862363-8931987 GCF_026017845.1 Amycolatopsis mediterranei | reverse complement strand
AGGAGGCATGAGGACATCCTTCCAGCAGAACCCCTGGTCCTGCTAACTCGGTGTCCACTACCCGGGGTGAACCTCACGGCGCGCAGACAGCCGAGCCGGAGACGCTCGCCCTCCTCGCGGTTTCAGCCATCGAGGAACCCGAAGTTGTGATCGTCGCGGCTGTCGGCGAGATCGACATGGCCAGGCGACGCCAGGCTTGCAACCGACCTGCTGATCGACGAGGTGGCGCCGCGGCCGGACCGGGCGGCGCCGCAGCGGCTGGTGTGGCCGCATCAGCCGTCGGCGCGTTGATCTTCGTCATCGCCGTGAGCGCACTGCTCGCGGGACTGCGCGCTCGCGCGCAGCATCTCGTCGGCTGGGGCTTCGGCGGCGTCGGAGCGGGGATCGCGCTCTCCGGCGGCCTGGTGCTCGTCCTGCACACCACCGGTACCTGGCAGCAGGCGTGGTGGAGCGCGGCCGGGCTGACCGTGGTGTGCGCGATCCTCGCCTGGTGGCTGCCCATGCCGGCACACCGGGCCGAGCGCCGGGCAAATCCTCGGCCCGGCGGTCGTGACCCCGTTGCTGCGCAACGGTTACCACGTGGCGTTGCTGGTCGGCGCCGGCGTGGTCGCACTGGCGGCGGTCGCCGCAGCCGCGCTACGGCAGCGGTTCCCGCACGACCTGGGCACGCCGACGACAAATCTGTCACAGACAAAGAAGATTCGTCATGACAAGCACTGAGACCGACATCCTCACGACCGTGCTCGACCGGTGGAAGTCCGCGGTCGACGCGCACGACCCGAAGCGCGTCGCGACCTGCTTCACCGGCGACGCGATCTTCCAAGGCCTGCACCCGGACAGCGTCGGCCCGGACAGCGTGGCTGCGTACTACCACGGCCAGCCCATCGGCATGACCGCTGACTACACCGTCTTGCAAATCCGGGTTCTCGCCGACGATCTGGTCCTCGGCTACCTCAGCGTCGACTTCGGCTTCACCGACCGGCCGGTGCTGCCGGTGTATCTCGGCGTCATCCTGCGCCGCACCGGCGACACCTGGCTCATCAGCCACTATCAGGTCTCCCGACTCGACTGAACGGGAAACACGATCATGGAATTTCTTGTCGACATGGTGACCACCGTGCCCGAAGGCACCACCGGAGGACACCAAACGACGCGAGGCCGCGCGAACCAGGGAACTCGCCGCGCAAGGTCGCCTCGCGCTGGATCGAACGGGTAGGCCGTCGCGGGAGCCAGGGTGTCGAACGTGGTGCCGTCGGAGGAGCCGGACACGGCCAGGGTCTGCGTGCGGGCGGCCCACGCACTCGACGGTGGCACCGCCGGCACGATCCGCGTTACCGCCGTCGCCGCGCCGAGATCGACCTGGAGCCACTGGGGAAACGCGTTGTTCGCGCATGCGGCCGCCGTCGGCGGTCAGGCGCAGGTAGTGGTCCGACGAGCAGGCCGTCCCGTCTTCGTCGAGGGCGAGCAGGCCGGAGCCGACGGGTGTCATGGAGGCGTTTTCCGCGGTCTTCGCGATCTGGTTGCCTTCGCCGTATTCGTCGAACATCGAGATTCGGGGCTGTGGGGACCGGCCGGTGGATCCGGACCGGCTGACCAAGCTGAACCGCCCCGGGTTCGGTAGAGACTCGTTGCCGGGGTCGGGCGACCAGGCCGGTCAGGTCGCCGGGGCGGACTAATACCGCTGTGCGTACCAGGTCGGTGGCTCGCCGAACATGCTCTTGAAGTCGCGGATGAAGTGGCCCTGGTCGGCGTAGCCGAGGTCTGCCGCCAGTGCGGCCCAGTCGATCGCCCCGCCGGCGGCCATGCGGGCGGTCACCTCGTGCAGGCGGTAGCGGCGGATCACCCACTTGGGCCCGATGCCGACGTGCTCCGCGAACAGCCGTTGTAGCCCCCGCATGCTCAGGCCCAGCTCGTCGGCGAGGCGTTCGACCCTGGTCATGGCCTTGTCGTTGGCGATCAGCTCGACCGCGGCCACCGCCTGGCGCACGCGAGGGTCGTCGTCCGGCAGGTGTTTCAACAGGAACGCATCCACGGTCGGCACGTCGAGCGTCGTGGGCAGGTCCGGGCCGAACACCGCGGTCACCGGGATGACGCGGTCGGTGATCGTCGAGACGGAGGCACCGAGGAACGGGCGGAAGCAGCCCGGCCGGAACGCGACGCCGAAGACGTGGTCGCGGCCCTCGAGGACCTTGAGCTGGTAGCCGCTGCGGACACCGTTGACGTCCGCGCGGCCGCCGCTGAACGACAGGTGCACGTTCGGGTACGGCACGATCTTCTGCCGGTAGGGCTCGGCGTAGTCCCAGCGAGCCTCCCAGTACCGCTCCACCCATGGCGCGAGCGCCGGCGACGGGTGGTGGAACGCGTGGCGCTGATACCTGGTCCACGCACCCCGCAGCTCACGAACGTCCCGCCCCACACAGCAAAGTGTACGTCGTCTTTGTTCAATACCCCTCCGGCCGGCGCCGCCTAGCGTGGCCGTCATGTCACATGTATCCAACGCGGCCGAGGCCATGGCCGCGGCCGCCCGCACCATCACCGATGACCAGCTCGCCAACAAGACTCCGTGTACGGAGTACGACGTGCGGGCATTGGTCAACCACCTCCTGTTCTGGGGCCCGTCGCTCGCCGGCGCTGGCCGCAAGGAGTCCGTTCCGCAGCCGGCGGCCGCCGAGTCCGATGTGGACTTGGCGGCCGGCGACTGGCGCGGCCGCCTGCTCGCCCTGCTGGACGACATCACGTCGTCGTGGGCGCAGCCGAGCGCCTGGGAGGGCGAGACGAGCATGGGCACGCCGCACACGCTGCCCGCGCCCGTCATGGGAGACATGATCGTCGGCGAGCTGGCCGTGCACGGCTGGGATCTGGCGGTCGCGACCGGGCAGCGGCTGGAACTGCCCGCCGACCTGCTGGCGCACCTGCACGACACGGTGGTCGCCGGCGTGGAGCAGGGACGAGAAATGGGCATGTACGGACCGGAGGTCGCGGTGCCGGCCGACGCACCCACCTTGGACCGCATCATCGGCCTGACCGGCCGTGATCCCGCCTGGACGTAGTCTCTGACTGATGTCTGTCATGCCTGCGCGAGCTGTCGAAGCGTGGTGCGGTGGCTTCGACGTCCCAGCAGGCGATAACCGAGCGAGCAAGGAGACCACGGCCAGCCCGGCGTGGGCCCGAGAACGTCCGCGCGATGGGCGAGTTCAAGGGCAGGTGGACGGAAGAACCGGTTTGGTCCAGGGACCACGCGGCTGAGCCGGAGCTCGTTCGCGCCGACCGCAGCCGCGAACGGCTCGATCACGTCGACGCGAAGCTTCACGTGATGGTCATCGCGTGGCGCTGGTTTCGCGACGAGTTCGCTGTCTACCGCGGCCGATCGGGTTACTGGCCCGGGTGGGGGTCATCGGAAGATTTCGGCGGGAAAGTCGGGGGTCGTCGAGGGCGAGGCTGATTGCTGAGATGGCCTGGGCAACGGCGACCGGTTCAGCAAACCCGCCCCCAAGTCGCTGCGCGGCAAGACCGGACGCAAACCGGGCAAGCAGCCCGGCACGCCCGGAGCGAACTTGTCATTGGTCGAAAATCCGGACATGGTCGTCGACCACGCATCGTCGGCGTGCTCGGGATGCGGCGGGGGTCTGCGCCGCACCGACCGTGCCGGGGTGATCCGCCGCCAAGTCGTGGACCTGCCACCGGTGCGTCCGTCGGTGACCGAGCACCGCCTGCACCGGCTGCGGTGCGGAGGTTGCCGCCAGGTCACGACTGCAACCGGCCCGGCCGAGGCGACCACGCATGATCAAAGCCCAGCTGAAGATCTCCGGTGGCTGGCGAACCCGGCACGGCGCCCACGCCTGGCTACGCGTCCGCGGCTACATCTCCACCGCCCGCAAAAACGGACTCCACATCATCGCCGCACTCCGCGACGCCATCACCGGAAACCCCTGGCTACCAACAACAATCGAAATGGCCTGAACAGTTACGTCGCGCCGCCGTGATCCACCACGGTGCCACGGCGGCGGTGCTGCCGACCAATCCTTCTGGGGTCACTGCCTGTGCCAACCGGCTCGGTCACCTGATCCAGGCAGAAGACGGCGTACGCCAATTGGAGACAATCGCAGCACAGCAGCCTGCCAGAGACTGAAAGGGCTGTCCCGCAACGCCATCGGTCAGTCCACGTCCGTGACGGTGATCACGACGTTGCCGATTTTCTGTCCGGCCTCCACATACCGGTAGGCATCGACGATCTGGTCCAGGGCATACCGACGGTCGATGACCGGCGTGAAGTCCCCGGACTCGATCAACTCTCGCAGGTGGCGAACGATGGCCTGGTTGTCCCGCGGGAACGGGAACTTCACCTTCCTCCCGCGCAGCAGCGGGGTGACCAATGCCAGCATGAGGTTCTGAGCCCAGGGCCCCAACTCGGAGGACAGGTATACCCCGCCGGGTTTGAGCAGTCGTCTGCAGTGGCCGAACGTGCTCTTGCCCACCGCGTCGAACACCGCGTCGTAGGTCTGCTCGTCCTCGGTGAAGTCCCCTACCGTGTAGTCGACGACCCGGTCCGCGCCCAGGCGTTTCACCAGCGCCAGGCTCTCCGTGGCGCACACCGCGGTCACAGTGACGTCGAGACTCTTCAGCAACTGCACGGCTGCCGAGCCGATCCCGCCGGTCGCGCCGTAGACGAGGACGTCCTGTCCGGCCCGGGTCCCCGCATGCCTGATACACGCGAGCGCGTAGTGCGCCCCCTCGGTACCGGGAGCGGCCTGCTCGAAGGTCACGCCCGCCGGCATGGTCGCGATCGATCCGTCCTCCGGCACCGACAGGTACTCGGCGTGCGCGCCGAACGCGCCCTCGTTGTACCCGAACACCTGGTCGCCTACCGAGAAGGACATGACACCACGGCCGACTGCCTCGACCTGTCCGGCGAACTCGGTTCCCATGATCGTCCGCCGAGGCCGGGCGATGCCCGTGAGCAGTCGCATGAAGAGGGGCCTCGCCGCCCGGTAGGCACAGTCCGTCCGGTTCACCGTCGTCGCGTGCACCCGGACGAGCACGTCCCGGTCCCCGATCGCCGGCCTGTCCACCTCGCGGATCCGAACGACCTCCGGCGGGCCGTACCTGGTGTGCACCGCAGCTTTCATGCGAGACCCCCTCACGCCTTACCATGTAAGGTAACCATACGTTGTAAGGTGCAGGCAAGGGTAAGGAGCGTGCTGTTCAACGCGCTCGAGTTCGCCATCGAAAGAGGCTGATCGAGGCGAACCCGCTGGCGTCGGTGAAGTGGACGGCGATGCCGAAGGGCAAACGCAAGGTTGACAAGCGGGCGGTTCCGAACCCCATCCAGGCCCGCACGTTGCTGGCCGGCGTCGGCGCGCTGCCACGCAGCGGGCCACGGCTGGAAGCGTTCTTCGGCACCATGTACTACGCCGGCCTGCGGCCGGAGGAAGCCGTGTCGCTGAACAAGCGAAACCTGGCGTCCTTCCCCGAGCCGGTGTGGAACGGGGACGCGAACGAGTTCGAGTACGACTGGGGCGGGTTCCGTCTCGACAAGGCGGAGCCGCACGTCGGTGGCCGCTGGACGGACAGTGGGAAAACCCGCGACGACCGGCCGCTCAAGTCCCGGGACGACGACGAGGAACGCACCGTGGCGTTCCCGCCGGACTTGACTCGGTTGCTCTGGCGGCATGTGCGGCAGTTCGGGTATGGGCCGGATGGCCGACTGTTCCAGGCTGAGCAGGGGGGCGAGATCCCGATGATTACCTACACCCGCGCCTGGCGTGCCGCTCGCAAGGCCGTGCTAACCGAGCAGGTCCGCGCGACGCCGCTTGCCGGGCGTCCGTACGACCTTCGGCGCGCGGCCGTCAGCACCCAGCTGGCCGCGGGCGTTGACCCCGCGACGGTCGCTGCGTGGGCTGGCCACTCGGTCTCGGTGCTGCTGGAGATCTACGCCAGCTTCCTCGACGGCGGTGAGCAGGCCGCGCGGCGGCAGGTGGAGACGGCGCTCGGCTCGGGCCGGTGAGCGTTTGGCCGTACATTGGCCGCTGGCCCCCGGATTCGGCCGCAGTCCGCCGTGGTCCGCCGGGTAAGACACAGATCGGCCCCTACCGCGTTCTCGCTGGTAGGGGCCGGTTTTGCGTGATCAAAGAGAGTGCCCTCGGCAGGATTCGAACCTGCGACACCTGCCTCCGGAGGGCAGTGCTCTATCCCCTGAGCTACGAGGGCCCATCGCTGGGCGACTTCGAAAGCTTAGCGCATGCCCCGCGACCCACCTCCCGCAGGTGGCCGGACCGGCAACCTCCCTGGTCAACGCCGTGAAGTTGATCGGTTCGGCGGGTCGTCGCTAGCGTGGGAGGCCCACCTGAAGGAGCCGAAATGGCCGAGTCGTTCCAGGTAGCTCTCGATGAGGCCGATGTCGCCGATCTGCGGGAGCGGCTGCGGCGGACTCGGTGGCCCGAGGCCGAGACCGTCGATGACTGGTCGCAGGGTGTTCCGCTCGCCTATGTGCGCGAGCTCTGCCGGGACTGGGGCGAGGAATACGACTTCGGGTTCGCCCGCCGGCTCAATGCCTTCCCCCAGTTCCGGACCACCGTCGACGGGGTCGGCCTGCACTTCCTGCACGTCCGGTCGCCGGTGGCCGAGGCGCTGCCGCTCGTGCTGACCCACGGCTGGCCCGGGTCCGTGCTCGAATTCCTCGACGTCATCGGGCCGCTCACCGATCCCGCGAAGCACGGGGGCGATCCCGCCGATGCCTTCCACGTCGTCGCGCCGTCGCTGCCCGGGTTCGGGTGGAGTGACAAGCCCGCGCTGAAGATCGGGCGGGTGGCCGAGCTGTGGGACGGGCTCATGACGTCGCTCGGCTACGACCGCTACGGCGCCCAGGGCGGCGATTGGGGTGCCGCCGTCACCAACGCTGTGGCGCGGTCCGGCCACGTTGCCGGCGTGCACGTCAACTTCGCGCCCGTGCGGATGGACACCGCCGATCCGACGCCCGAGGAGCGCCGGGCCCTCGCCGATCTCGAGGAGTTCCGGCGCAGCGGCAGCGGCTACTCCGCCCAGCAGGGCACCCGCCCGCAGACGCTCGGCTACGCCCTCACCGACTCGCCCGCGGGCCAGGCCGCCTGGATCGCCGAGAAGTTCTGGGCCTGGACCGACAACAAGGGCCGGCCGGAGGACGCCGTCGACCGGCAAAGCATCCTGGACGCGATCTCCGTCTACTGGTTCACCGCGACGGCGGCCTCGTCCGCGCGGATGTACTGGGCGAACAACGACCGTGATCTGTCCACGGTGGACGTTCCGGCCGGGGTTTCGGTGTTCCCGAAGGAAATCGTGCGGCCGTCGCGGCGGCAGGCCGAGCAGCGCTACACCGACCTGCGCTGGTTCGAGCAGCTGCCCGTCGGTGGGCACTTCGCCGCGCTGGAGCAGCCCGGGTTGTTCGTCGAGCAGGTGCGCGGGTTCTTCCGGCTGGTGCGTTAGGCGAGCCAGCCGCCGGTCAGCCGCTGCACGGCCGAGCCGTCCAGGTCGGCGAACTTGAGCGCCGCGAACTCCTCGGCCCACTTCGACGTCTGGATGCGGAAGGCGGGCGCGTCCGCCGTCATCGCGCCCAGGATCACTTCGGCGACCTCGTCGGCGGTCTGGGCGCTCTGGAACGACTGCGTGACGTTGGCGATGTACTTCTGCAGGGACTCGGCGTACGGACCGGCCTCGGCGAAGAGCCGCTCGTCGACGCCGACGTTGTTGACGAACTCCGTCGCGACCGCACCCGGCTCGATGACGCACACCGTGACACCTTGCGCCGCGGCGACCGGCGCCAGGGCTTCCATCATGCCTTCGACGGCGAACTTCGCCGCGCAGTAGGCCTCGTTGAACGGCTGGCCGATCACGCCGCCGACGCTGGTCACCGTGATCAGGCGGCCACCGCTGGCGCGCAGGGCCGGCATCGCGGCCTTGGTCGTCTCGGCGACGCCGAAGAAGTTGACCTCCATCGTCTCGCGAACCGCCGAGACGGGCTCCTGCTCGATCGTGCCGATGTGACCGGCGCCGGCGTTGTTGACCAGGACGTCGAGCCGGCCGTAGTCGGCGAGGACACCGGCGACCGCCGCGCTGACGGAGTGGGCGTCGGTGACGTCGAGCGGGCGGACGTCCAGTTCGACGCCGGCGTCGGCGGCGGCCTCGCGCAGGCGGTCGGCGCGGCCGGTGTCGCGCAGCGTCGCGACCGTGCGAAAGCCTCGCCGGGCCGCCAGTACCGCCGTGGCCAGTCCGATTCCGGAGGACGTGCCGGTGATCAGGGCGACGCGGTCGTTGCTCATCTGACGAACCTCGATCTGTTCAGGGGAGTGATGGTTAAGGTAGTGAACTAAAATGACTATAGGCATGGATGGTTCATGCAGTCAACTATCGGCATACACTCGGCTGATGAGCGCTGACCCGATCACCGAAGACGTCGTCGCCCTGCTCGGGCGGATCGTCGACCGGTTCGTCGAGTCGTACGAGGCCGCGGCGGCGGCGCAGGGACTGACGACGGTGCAGGCGAAGGTGCTCGTCGCGCTCGACGAACCACTGCCCATGCACCGGATCGCCGAGAAGCTGAAGTCCGAGCGGTCCAACGTGACCGGGATCATCGACCGGCTCGAGGCCCGCGGGCTGGTGGAGCGTCGACCGGGTGAACGGGACCGGCGGATCAAGAACATCGTGGCCACGCCGGCGGGGGCCGAGCTGGCGCGGAACTTCCGGCGGGCGCTGGGCTTCGCGGCCGAACCGCTGGCCGCGCTCGTACCGGCGGACCGCGTCCGGTTGCGGGACCTGCTCGCCCGGATGGTCGACGCCGAAGCGTGACGAGTCCGCCTGGCGGGAAACCCCGCCTGGTGGATTGGGTGGCCCGGCCGCGCGCGGTAGCTTGCCCGTGAATGACCCTGGGCTGGCCTCTGTTGCACATATGCGCATCCGACTATATGTTTGACCCGACGGCGAACCGGGAACGGAGGCGGCATGGGTCAGGGACACGGCCACGGGCACGCGATCGCGCCGGCGAGCGCGTCGGGGCGCTACGTGCGACGGCTGGCCATCGCCCTGGGCATCGGCGCCGGGTTCATGGTGCTCGAGTTCGTCGTCAGCGTGACGACCGGCTCGCTGGCCCTGCTCTCGGACGCCGCCCACATGTTCACCGACGTCCTCGGGGTCGGCATGGCGCTGGCCGCGATCATCCTGGCGCGGCGCAGCGGGCCCACGGTCAGCCGCACTTTCGGGCTCTACCGCGCGGAGGTGCTGGCCGCGCTGGCCAACGCGCTGCTGCTGTTCGGCGTCGCGGGGTACGTCCTGATCGAGGCCGTCGGCCGCATCGGCGAGCCACCGGCGGTGCCGGGCCTGCCGGTGCTGCTGGTCGCGGTGGCCGGCCTGGTGGCCAACCTGGTGTCGTTCGCCGTGCTGCGGTCGGGGGCGAAGGAGAGCCTCAACGTCCGCGGCGCGTACCTCGAAGTGCTGGCCGACCTGATCGGCTCGGTCGGCGTCCTGATCAGCGGCGCGGTGACGCTGCTGACGGGCTGGCGCTACGCCGACCCGATCATCGGTGTCGCGATCGGGCTGTTCGTGCTGCCCCGCACGTGGACGCTGGCCCGCCGGGCGCTGCGCATCCTGTTCCAGCACGCGCCCCAGGGCGTCGACGTCGGCGCGATCAACGCGGAGCTGGCGGCCCTCCCGGGCGTGGCGGACGTGCACGACCTGCACGTCTGGACGTTGACGTCCGGCATGGAGGTGGCTTCGGCGCACCTGACGCTGGCGCCGCCGGCGAAGCAGTCGGACGTGCTGACGGAGGCGCAGAACCTGCTGTCTTCGCGGTACGCGATCGAGCACGCGACGCTGCAGGTGGAGGCGCCGCAGTGCGCCCGCCGCTGCCAAGAACTCTCCTGGTGACGCTGTAACGGCGGCCCCGCTCCGGGAGACTGTCCGGAGACGGCGGCTCGACTCCGGGAGCGTGCAGTGGCGATCGAGGCTGTGGAACTGGTGATGACCGCGTTGGCGGCGGGCGCGGCGGCGGCAGCGAAGGAAACGGCGACGGACGCGGTGAAGAAAGCCTACGACGGCTTGAAGTCCGGCGTACGGCGCCTCATCGGCCGGCTGCCGGACGACCCCGAGGAGCTGGCGGCGGAGCTGGCCGCGGCGAACGTGGGAGACGACGCCGCGGTGCTCGAAGCCGCGCGGGCCGTGCTGCGCGAGGCGGACCCAGAGGGCGCCCGGGCGGGCAAGTACCACGTCACGGTGACCGACTCGAAGGGCGTGCAGATCGGCGACGGCAACACGATGAACCTCGAGTTCTGACGGCTAGGCCGGCAGTGGCTGGGCGCCCCGGCCGGAAAGCATCAGCTTGATCTGGTCCATCTCCGCGCCCTGGGACGTCAAGATGCTGTTCACCAGCGCCTTCAACGCCGGCAGCGTGGAATGCGCCGCCGCGTACTGGGCCATTGACGTCCCGCCTTGGTGGTGGCGCAACATCAGCTGGAGGAAATACACGTCGAATTCGCGGCCCGAAAGCGAGCGCAGTTTCTTCAGATCCGTGTCCGTCGCCATGCCCGGCATCAGCGGGCCTTCCGCCGGGTTGACCGAGGATGGGGCCATCGACATCCCGTCGTGGCCCGTCATCGTTTCCGTCATCCACTGCATCGGCGCGCCGATCGGCTGCTCGGGCTGGTCCCACAGCATGAGCCAGCCCTTCATGCGGCCGACCTGTTCGAGCTGCGTGCGTTCGATGTCGAACGACAGCTGCTTGATCTCCGGGTCGGTCGTGCGGTCGCGGGCGATACCCGCCATCGTCACCGCCTGGAGGTGGTGCGTCGACATGTCCTGGGCGAAGCCGACCTCGACCGAACCGGCGGCCGGGGTGGCCGTGGCCGGGTCGTCGACGGCGCGGGTGAAGAACATCCCCGCCGTCGCGCCGATCAGCAGGACCGCGAGGAGCGTCCCGCCGATGATCACCCAGCGCGACCAGGTCGGCTGCTCGGTGACCTCATCGGTGTCGAGGCCGGCTTCGGTGGTCACTTCGTCGTCGGGGCGGAAGCGGGCGCCGAAGCGGGGGCGGACGCCGGCGCGGACTGCGGCATGCCCTGCTCACCCTGCGCGGCGGTGCTGCCCTTGTAGTCCATCGGCTTCGCGTCGGGGCCCGGCTTCGCCGGGTTGAACGGCGGCGGGTTGTCCGGGTCGAACTGGCCCGGAACCGCGTCGCAGGACGCGCCGACCTCGGGGTAGACGCCGTTCGGGTTGCTCCGCAGCGCCGCGATGAACTCGTCGATGCGCGCGTCGTTGGCGTCGTCCACCTTGAGCTGGTGGCCCCACGACTGCAGCGAGATCGGCTTGTCCAGGCCCGGGTAGGGCGACAGCATCGTGTACGGCTTGCCCTTGGCGCGGACGCTCAGCATGTTGAGCGCGTCACCCGTGATCTGCTGCGGGTTGTAGGCGATCCAGACGGCGCCGTGCTCGAGCGCGTGCACCATGTTCTCGGTGCGGACGGCGGTCGGGTACACGATGCCGGTGCAGGTGGCCCACGTCTGGTCGTGCGGGCCGCCGAACGGCGGGGTCTTGTCGTAGGCGACGCGCTCGGTCGGGAGCACGTGGACACTGCCGGTGTAGGTCGCGGTCACCACGCCGGGAATGCGCTTCGAGGGGTCCGGCTCGGACGCGGTCGGCGCGAACGACGCGGCGGCGGCCTCACGGTCGGCCTGGGCACGCTTCGGCGCGGACTGCACCATGTAGTAGATGATCACCGAGGCGGCCAGCGCCACGATGGCGACGACGGCGATGATCGTGCCCCACGGGGTGCCCTTCTTGCTCACCACGGAACCACGGGCCGCCTTCACCGCCGACCCCTTTTTCCGAGTTGTCCCGTTCGCCATGGCTCCCGCGTTCTCCCTCTGGTGGCTGCGGACGGATTCCCGCCCGGGCCAGTGTAGAGACCACGCGTCTGACTACCGTTAACGCCTCACACACCCACCTGCCGTGACGTGGCCGAGACCGATGCAACCGCCCGACCTGGGCACACCTAGAATTCGGCAAGTGACTCCCGCCGCTCTCGCCGACCTGGTCCGCAGCTCCGCCGTGCAGGTGCTCGCCGCACGCGGCATCGACGACGCCGTGCTGCCGGAGCAGGTGACCATCGAACGCCCGCGCAACCCCGACCACGGCGACTACGCGACGAACCTCGCCCTCCAGGTGGCCAAGAAGGCCGGCCTCAAGCCGCGTGACTTCGCCGAGGCGCTCGCGGCGGCGGTCTCGGCGGACGACGGCGTCGCCTCGGCCGAGGTCGCCGGCCCCGGCTTCCTCAACTTCCGCCTCGCCGCCGCCGCGCAGGGCGACATCGTGCGCCAGGTGCTCGACGCCGGCGCGGCCTACGGGCGCGGCGACGCGCTGGCCGGCACGCGGATCAACCTCGAGTTCGTCTCGGCCAACCCGACCGGCCCGATCCACCTCGGCGGCACCCGCTGGGCCGCGGTCGGCGACGCGCTGGGCCGGGTGCTGGCCGCGCAGGGCGCCGACGTCACCCGCGAGTACTACTTCAACGACGCCGGCGCCCAGATCGACCGGTTCGTCCGGTCCCTGATCGCGGCCGCGAAGGGCGAGCCCGCGCCGGAAGACGGCTACGCGGGCGGCTACATCAACGACATCGCCGCCGAGGTCATCAAGGCCGAGCCGAGCGCGCTGTCGCTGCCGGAGGCCGAGCGGCACGAGACGTTCCGCCGGATCGGCATCAACCTGATGTTCTCCGAGATCAAGCAGAGCCTGCACGACTTCGGCACCGACTTCGACGTCTACTTCCACGAGAACTCGCTGCACGAGTCCGGCGCGGTCGACGCCGCCGTCCAGCAGCTGAAGGACTCCGGGAACCTGTACTTCGACGAAGGCGCCTGGTGGCTGAAGTCGTCGGAGTACGGCGACGACAAGGACCGCGTCGTCATCAAGCAGGACGGCAACCCGGCCTACATCGCCGGTGACCTGGCCTACTTCAAGGACAAGCGCAACCGCGGCTTCGACCTGTGCATCTACATGCTCGGCGCGGACCACCACGGCTACACCGCGCGGCTCAAGGCGGCCGCGGCGGCCTTCGGCGACGACCCCGCCACGGTCGAGGTGCTGATCGGCCAGATGGTCAACCTGGTCAGCGACGGCAAGCCGGTCCGGATGTCCAAGCGCGCAGGCACCGTGATCACCATGGAGGACCTCGTCGAGGCCGTCGGCGTCGACCCGGCCCGCTACGAGCTGATCCGCTACTCCGTCGACTCCACTTTGGACGTCGACCTGGATCTGCTGCGCAAGCACTCCAACGACAACCCCGTCTACTACGTCCAGTACGCCCACGCGCGCCTGTGCACGATGCTGCGCGGGGCGGCGGACCTCGGTCTCAAGTCCACGGAGGACGTCGACTTGGGTCAGCTGACACTGCCGGTCGAGGGCGACCTGATCCGCACGATCGGCGAGTTCCCGGAGACCGTGCGCCGCGCGGCCGAAATGCGGGAGCCGCACCGGATCGCGCGCTACCTGGAGGAGCTCGCGGGCGCGCTCCACAAGTTCTACGCGGTCCGCGAGGCCCGCGTGCTGCCCAAGGGCGACGAGGCGGCCACCCCCGCCAACCACGCCCGGGTGGCTCTTTGCGAGGCGGCGCGCGTGGTGCTCGCCAACGGTCTCGCGCTGGTCGGTGTCTCCGCTCCGGAACGGATGTAAGAAATGGCGCACCCCGCGGGCCCCAGGCACGCCGACGTCTACACCCACGCCGACACTTCCGGGCACCAGCCGTCCGGGGTCGAGGAGCTCGACAAGCTGCCCGCGAAAGTGTGGCCGCGCAACACCTTCCGCGCCGCCGACGGTGTCGTCCGGATCGCCGGCGTCGACGTCCGCGAGCTCGCCGAGCAGCACGGCACGCCGCTGTTCGTGGTCGACGAAGCCGACTTCAAGTCCCGGTGCGCGGACTACGCCGAGGCCTTCGACGACCCGTCGCTGGTGCACTACGCGTCGAAGGCGTTCCTGTCCATCGAGATCGCCCGCTGGGTGGCCGAGCAGGGGCTGAGCCTGGACGTCTGCAGCGGCGGCGAGCTCGCCGTGGCGCAGCGCGCCGACTTCCCGGCCGAGCGGATCACCTTCCACGGCAACAACAAGTCGCCCGCCGAGCTGGAAGCCGCGGTCGTCGCCGGGGTCGGCACGGTGGTGCTCGACTCGTACTTCGAGATCGCCCGGCTGGCCGACATCGCCGCCCGCCACGACGTCGTGCAGTCCGTGCTGATCCGGGTGACCGTCGGCGTCGAGGCGCACACCCACGAGTTCATCGCGACCGCCCACGAGGACCAGAAGTTCGGGTTCTCGCTGGCGAGCGGCGACGCCGCCGAGGCGGTCCGCCGGGTGCTCAACGCGCGTTCGCTCAAGCTCGTCGGCCTGCACAGCCACATCGGCTCGCAGATCTTCGACGCCGACGGCTTCGAGGTCGCCGCCCGCCGCGTCGTCGGGCTGCTCGCCGACCTGGCCAAGGAACACGGCCCCGAGCTGCTCGACCAGCTGAGCCTGGTCGACCTCGGCGGCGGCTTCGGCATCGCCTACACCGAGAAGGACAACCCGCCGCCGCCCGCGCAGATGATCACGCAGATCCGCGAGATCGTCCGCAAGGAGTGCGCCTACGCGGGCTTGCCGGTGCCGCGGATCGCCGGTGAGCCGGGCCGCGCGATCGCCGGTCCGGGCACGATCACGCTCTACGAGGTCGGCACCATCAAGGACGTCTCGCTCGGCGACGAGTCGGCGCGGCGGTACGTCAGCGTCGACGGCGGGATGAGTGACAACATCCGCACCGCGCTCTACGACGCGGTCTACGACGTCCGGCTGGTTTCCCGCTCCGCGGGCGACAACGAACAGCCGGTACCGGCCGTGTTGTCCCGGGTCGTGGGAAAACACTGTGAGTCCGGCGACATCGTCGTACGAGACTGCTGGCTGCCCGACACGCTGGCTCCCGGCGACCTGCTGGCGGTCGCGGCGACCGGCGCGTACTGCTACTCGATGGCGAGCACGTACAACCGGATGCCCCGCCCGGCCGTGGTCGCCGTGCGCAACGGCAGCTCACGGCTGCTGCTGCGGCGGGAGACGACCGACGACATGCTGCGCCTGGAGGTCTGAAACACCGTGTCTGCTTCCGAACTGCCTGCAGCCGACCGACGTCCGATCAGGGTCGCGCTGCTGGGCTGCGGGACCGTCGGCGGCGAGGTCGCCCGGCTGCTCACCGAGCAGGCGGGGGAGCTGGCCGCGCGGGCGGGCGCGCCGGTCGAGCTGGCCGGCATCGCCGTCCGCCGTCCGGACAAGCACCCCGAGCTGCCGCCGGAGCTGCTGACCGCCGACGCCGAAAAGCTCGTGACCAGTGACGACGTCGACGTCGTTGTCGAACTGGTCGGCGGCATCGAGCCGGTGCGCGGCTGGCTGCTCGCCGCGTTGAAGGCCGGGAAGTCGGTCGTCACGGCGAACAAGGCACTGCTGGCCGAGCACTCCGCGGACCTGTTCGAGGCGGCCGACGCCGCGGGCGCCGACCTCTACTTCGAGGCCGCGGTGGCCGGGGCCATCCCGCTGCTGCGGCCGCTGCGCGAATCCCTCGCGGGCGACCGGATCACCCGGGTGATGGGCATCGTCAACGGCACCACGAACTACATCCTCTCGGCGATGGACTCCACCGGCGCCGGCTACGCCGAGACGCTCGACGAGGCCAGCCGGCTCGGGTACGCCGAGGCCGATCCGACCGCCGACGTCGACGGCTACGACGCCGCGTCGAAGGCCGCGATCCTCGCTTCCCTCGCCTTCCACACCCGCGTGACGGCGTCGGACGTGCACCGCGAGGGCATCGCCGACGTCACCGCCTCCGACCTCGCGGCGGCCCGGGGGCTCGGGCGCACGGTGAAGCTGCTGGCCATCTGCGAGCGGGTCACCGACGATGACGGCGTCGAGTCGGTGTCCGCCCGCGTGCACCCGGTGATGATCCCGCGCCGCCACCAGCTCGCGGGGGTCGGCGGCGCGTTCAACGCCGTCTACGTCGAGGCCGACGCGGCCGGCGAGCTGATGTTCTACGGCCAGGGCGCGGGCGGGGCCCCGACCGCGAGCGCGGTGCTCGGCGACCTCGTCGCGGTGGCCCGCAACCGGGTCGTCGGCGGCCGCGGCCCGCGCGAATCCGCGCACGCGGCCCTGCCGGTGCGGCCGATGGGCCAGACGCCGACCCGGTACCACGTCAGCCTGTCGGTGGCCGACCGCGCCGGCGTGCTCGCCCAGGTGGCGCAGGCGTTCGCCGACCACGGCGTCAGCATCGCGGCGGTGCGCCAGAGCGACGTCGGCGACCGCGCGAGCCTGGTCGTGGTGACGCACCAGGCACCCGACGCGGCATTGCAGTCCACTGTGGACGAGATCGGCCGGCTCGACGTGGTACACGAAGTTGTCAGCGTGATGCGCGTGGAAGGCGAAGACCAGTGATCAGGCACCCGTGGCCCGGACTCATCGAGGCGTACCGGGATCGTGTCCCGGTCCCGGACGGGGCGCGAGTCGTCACGCTCGGGGAGGGCAACACGCCGCTGCTGCCCGCCCACCACCTGTCCGAGCTGACCGGCTGCGAGGTGTACCTCAAGGTCGAGGGGGCCAACCCGACCGGCTCGTTCAAGGACCGCGGGATGACCGTGGCCATCACGCACGCGCTCGCCAGCGGGCTCAAGGCGGTGATCTGCGCGTCGACCGGCAACACCTCCGCCTCGGCCGCCGCCTACGCCGCCCGCGCCGGCCTCACCTGCGCCGTGCTGGTGCCGCAGGGCAAGATCGCCATGGGCAAGCTCGCCCAGGCCGTCCTGCACGGTGCGCGGATCCTGCAGGTCGACGGCAACTTCGACGACTGCCTCGAGCTGGCCCGCAAGACCGCGGCCGACTACCCGGTCACCCTGGTCAACTCGGTCAACCCGGTGCGCATCGCCGGCCAGAAGACCGCGGCCTTCGAGATCTGCGACGTGCTCGGCACCGCGCCGGACATCCACTGCCTGCCGGTCGGCAACGCCGGGAACATCACCGCCTACTGGGCGGGGTATTCGGAGTACGCCGCCGACGATGTGGTGAAGAACACCCCGCGGATGTTCGGCTTCCAGGCGGCCGGTGCGGCGCCGCTGGTGCACGGCGAGCCGGTGCGCGACCCGGACACGATCGCGACGGCGATCCGGATCGGCAGCCCGGCGTCGTGGACCGCCGCGGTGAAGGCCAAGGACGAGTCGGAGGGCCTCTTCGAAGCCGTCACCGACGAGAAGATCCTCGAGGCCTACCGGCTGCTGGCCGGCCGCGAAGGCGTCTTCGTCGAGCCGGCGTCGGCCACCAGCGTGGCGGGCCTGCTGGCCACGGCCGCCGACGGCAGGCTCCCGCGCGGTTCGCGGGTCGTCTGCACGGTCACCGGACACGGCCTGAAGGACCCGCAGACGGCGCTCGCGGGCAACGTCGAGGTCGAACCCCTCGCCGTGGACCCCTCGGCGGTCGCGGCGGCGCTGGACCTGCGGTGACCGGCTTCCGGGTCACCGTCCCGGCGTCCACTGCGAACCTCGGGCCGGGCTTCGACGCCTTCGGGATGGCGCTGAGCCTCTACGACGTGGTCGAAGTGCGGGTCACCGACGCCGGGCTCAAGGTCGAGGTGACGGACGCCGGCGCCGGTGGCGTCGCCGACGTCCCCACCGACGAGACGCACCTGGTCGTGCGGGCGATCCACGCGACCTGCGCGCACCTCGGCGTCGAGCCGCCCGGCCTGCACCTGCGCTGCTTCAACGCGATCCCGCACGCGCGCGGCCTCGGCTCGTCCGCGGCCGCGGTGGTGTCCGGGGTGGCCGCCGGGTACGCCCTCGCCGGCCGGGAACTCGACGCGTTCGAAGCGCTGCAGCTGGCCGCCGGGTTCGAAGGCCACGCCGACAACGCCGCGGCCAGCCTGCTCGGCGGCCTGGTCCTGGCCTGGTGCGACGGCGGGCGCTTCCACGCCGAACGGCTCACGCCGCACACCTCGATCCGGCCGGTCGTGGCCGTGCCGTCGGTCCGCTCGGCCACCGCCACCACGCGCGGCCTGCTGCCGGCGACCGTGCCGCACGCCGACGCCGCGCACAACGCCGGCCGCGCCGCGCTCGCCGTCCACGCGCTGACGACGCAGCCGGCGCTCCTGCTCCCGGCCACCGAGGACCGCCTGCACCAGAGCTACCGCGCCCCCGCGTACCCGGCGAGCACGGAGCTGGTGGCGACGCTCCGTGCACACGGAGTGGCCGCCGCGATTTCCGGTGCCGGTCCGACGGTGCTGGCGCTGACCACCACGGGAATACTTCCGCCCGGGGTCGGCGTTGACGACTTCGACGTTCTCGAGCTGCCCGTGGATCTTGCGGGCGTGCAGGTTGCGGCTCAGTAAAGGGTGGGTCACGTGCCTGCCGCCACACCCGCCACGCGGGGGGTGGTTGTTGCACCCGGCACCGCTGCGGTCTACCCTCGGGGGCGTTCGATCACCGTGCGTTTCCGCACCCGATGCCGGTCCCGGGGATTCCCCCGGATCGCATCCTTCGTCGATCCGCCGAATCCGCACCGCCTGGCACGCGGGGTAACGCGGAGGGACGCAGGCGGGTTTCCGGTCTCGGCGGTGCCGAATTCCGTGTCCTCCGAATGGAGGACGCAAACCCCTGTGGTGGAGGCGCTCCAGCTGTGTTCCGCACGGCCGAAGAGCTCATCTCGCGTATCGGGGGGCAACTACGCCGGTTCGCGATCAGAAGCGAGCGGCAGTCCGCTGATCCGCCTGGAGGCGTGGATCGGTCAGGAAGGACATGTGTGAGCAACACCGATCTTTTGAGCGACGTGGGTAGCGACACGGCCGGTTCGAACGGCACGGCCCCCGCTCCCAAGCGGGCGGTCGGCGGGCTGACCGGAAAGACCGTCGCCGAACTGCGTTCGCTGGCTGGGGAGCTCGGCGTCGGCGAGACGACGGGCATGCGCAAGGGCGATCTGATCGCCGCGATCCGTGAGCGCCAGGGCAAGTCCCGCAAGCCGCGTGCGGCGGCCGAGACGTTGCCGCTGGACGGCGTCGGCGAGCCGCCGAAGGCGGCCCCGAAGGCGAAGGCCGAGGCGCCCGCCGCTCCGGCGGAGACCAAGCCGGAGCCGAAGGCCGAGGCGCCCGCCTCCGCGCCGTCGGACGCCCCGCCGCAGGCCGAGCGCCCGCAGCAGGACCGGCAGGACACCCCGCAGGGCCAGGACGGCCAGTCCGAGGAGGGCGGCCGCAGCCGGCGTCGCCGCGGGTCCAACCGGGCCGCCGGATCGCCCGACACCCAGCAGGGCGGCGACCGTCAGCAGGGCCAGGGCGACCGTCAACAGGGCGGCGACCGCCAGCAGGGTCAGGGTGACCGTCAGCAGGGTCAGGGCGGCGACCGCCAGCAGGGCGACCGCAACCGCGACCAGCAGCGCCAGGGCGGTGGCAACCGCGGCGACAACCGGAACGACAACCGCCAGGACGGCAACCGTCAGCGCAACAACCAGCAGGACGGCAACCGCGGCGGGCAGGACAACCGCAACCAGCAGCCGGACGACGACGAGGAAGGCGGCCGTCGCGGCCGTCGCTTCCGCGACCGTCGTCGCCGGGGCAGCGGTGGCGGCCAGCGCGAGGGCGGTTCGCCGGACACCGAGATCCGCGACGACGACGTCCTGCTGCCCGTGGCGGGCATCCTGGACGTGCTCGACAACTACGCGTTCGTGCGGACCTCCGGCTACCTCGCCGGCCCGAACGACGTGTACGTCTCGCTGTCGCTGGTCCGCAAGTACGGCCTGCGCCGCGGTGACGCCATCACCGGTGTCGTGCGCCAGCCGCGTGACGGCGAGCAGCAGCGGCAGAAGTTCAACCCGCTGGTGCGCGTCGACTCGATCAACGGCCTGGAGCCCGACGAGGCCAAGCGCCGTCCGGACTTCACCAAGCTGACCCCGCTGTACCCGAACGAGCGGCTGCGCCTCGAGACCGAGTCGCACAAGCTCACCACCCGCGTGATCGACCTGATCATGCCGGTCGGCAAGGGGCAGCGCGCCCTGATCGTCTCGCCGCCGAAGGCCGGCAAGACCACGATCATGCAGGACATCGCGAACGCGATCTCCACGAACAACCCCGAGTGCCACCTGATGGTCGTCCTGGTCGACGAGCGTCCGGAAGAGGTCACCGACATGCAGCGCTCGGTGAAGGGCGAGGTCATCGCCTCGACCTTCGACCGGCCGCCGGCCGACCACACCTCGGTCGCGGAGCTGTCCATCGAGCGGGCCAAGCGCCTGGTCGAGATGGGCCACGACGTCGTCGTGCTGCTCGACTCGATCACCCGACTGGGCCGGGCCTACAACCTGGCGGCTCCGGCGTCCGGCCGGATCCTGTCCGGTGGTGTCGACTCGACCGCGCTCTACCCGCCGAAGCGGTTCCTCGGCGCGGCGCGCAACATCGAGAACGGCGGCTCGCTGACCATCTTCGCCACGGCGATGGTGGAAACCGGCTCGACGATGGACACGGTCATCTTCGAGGAGTTCAAGGGCACCGGTAACGCGGAGCTCAAGCTCGACCGGAAGATCGCCGAGCGCCGGGTGTTCCCGGCCGTCGACGTCAACCCGTCCGGTACCCGCAAGGACGAGCTGCTGCTGAACCCGGACGAGCTGGCCGTGACCGTGAAGCTGAGCCGGGTGCTGCACGCGCTCGACTCGCAGCAGGCCATCGACCTGCTGATCTCGCGGCTGCGCAAGACCAAGACCAACGTCGAGTTCCTCATGCAGGTCTCGAAGACCGCCCTCGGTGGCGGCGAAGACGACTGAGTCCTGGCCTGCGGAAGGGTCTTCCCGGGGTGCCCGGGGAGGCCCTTCCGCGCCGGGAATAGCTGGTCAGCGGGGTACGTTCCAGTACTCGTCAGCTCGTCTGGCAGAATTACCCGCTGAAGTCCGGCGCCGGTTCACCCCGTGGAACGACTGGGGACCCGGAGCCAACGAGAGAGGACACCATGAAGAGCGGTATTCACCCCGAGTACGTAGTCACCGAAGTGAACTGCGACTGCGGCAACAGCTTCACCACGCGCAGCACCAAGACCAACGGCAGCATCCACGTCGAGATCTGCTCCAACTGCCACCCGTTCTACACGGGCAAGCAGAAGATCATGGACACCGGTGGCCGGGTCGCGCGCTTCGAGGCTCGCTACGGCAAGCGGCAGAAGAAGGACGCCGACGCCAAGTAGCTTTTTCCACGGCGCCCACCCGGACTTCCGGGTGGGCGCCGTTTCTTGTCTTTGGTTTTTTCGGGCTGAGAGGTGGCAGAGGTGGATTCGAGCTCGCTCAAGGGGCTGCTCGCTGAGCACGCGGAGCTGGAGACGCAGCTCGCGGACCCCGCCGTGCACGCCGACCAGGCGCGCGCCCGCAAGCTCGGCCGCCGCTACGCCGAGCTGACGCCGGTGGTGCGGGCCGTCCACGACCTGGACACCGTCCGCGACGACCTCGCGGCCGCGCGGGAGATGGCTTCGGAGGACGCGGAGTTCGCGGCCGAGGCCGAAGAGCTGGCCGCGCGGATCCCCGATCTCGAGTCGAGGCTCACCGAGCTGCTGCTCCCGCGCGACCCGTACGACGGCTCCGACGTCGTGATGGAGATCAAGTCCGGCGAGGGCGGCGAGGAGTCGGCCCTGTTCGCCGGCGACCTCCTGCGCATGTACCTGCGCTACGCCGAGCGCCACGGCTGGAAGGCCGAGGTCCTCGACTCGGTGGACTCCGACCTGGGCGGCTTCAAGGACGTGACGCTGTCGATCAAGAGCAAGGCGGCCGCCGTGGACGGGGTGTGGTCCCGCCTGAAGTTCGAGGGCGGTGTCCACCGCGTCCAGCGCGTGCCGGCGACCGAGTCGCAGGGCCGCATCCACACGTCGGCGTCCGGCGTGCTGATCTACCCGGAGCCGGAAGAGGTCGAGGTCGAGATCGACCCGAACGACCTGCGCATCGACGTGTTCCGGTCGTCGGGCCCGGGCGGCCAGAGCGTCAACACGACCGACTCGGCGGTCCGGATCACCCACCTGCCGACCGGCATCGTGGTGTCCTGCCAGAACGAGAAGTCCCAGATCCAGAACCGTGCCCGGGCGCTGCAGGTGCTCCAGGCCCGCCTGCAGGCGGTCGCGGAGGAGGAGGCGGCGGCGAAGGCGTCCGACGCCCGCCGTTCGCAAGTCCGCACGGTGGACCGCTCGGAGCGCGTGCGGACGTACAACTTCCCGGAGAACCGGATTTCCGACCACCGGGTGAACTACAAGGCGTACAACCTCGACCAGGTCCTGGACGGCGACCTGGACGGCGTGCTGGACGCACTGGCGACCGCGGACCGCGAAGAGCGCCTGGCGGCTCAGTCGGGCTGACGGCGGCCGGGGGGCGCCAGCAGGCCGGACGTGCGCCTGCTGGTGGGCCCGGAGCGCTCAGCCGGACCAGAAACCGGTGATGAAGCGCAGGTAGATCATTCCGCAGACCAGCGCGTTCGCGTACAGGACCACGTGCACCGCGCCACGCAGCTTCGGGCGGCGCTCGCCGAACAGGACCAGTGCCACGTACATCACCAGGCACGGCAGCAGGTAGCGGTGGACCGACACCACGTTGTTGTTCATCGTCAGCATCACGATCGACGCGAACCCGAACAACGCCAGCGGGACACCCTTCGCGCGCAGCGCCACCAGGACGTACACCGAGGACGCGAACAGCAGTGCCAGGCCGATCATCGGCAGCACGTGGCTCATCAGCGTCCACGCGTCCATCGGGGTGTCCCCGAGCAGCGCGTGACCGGTGATCTTGGCTTCGCGCCAGAGCGTGCCGAGGATGTTCGGGTTGAACTGGTGGTACGACCACTCCCGCACGCCCTTGAGCGCGTTGAAGCTGGCGAAGAAGTCCCCGGTCTGGATCTTCATGGCGACCAGCACGCCGCCGAGACCGAGGAACGCCGCCGGGAACCACAGCAGGTTCGGCGACAGCAGGCCGCGCAGCTTCCAGTCCTTCGACCGCCAGAACTCCAGGAAGCACAGGCCGACGAACACCGCCGCCGTGATGCGGGAGGCCGTCAGCGGGATGAGCGTCAGTCCCATCCAGAGCCATTGGCGGCGCAGCGCGAACAGGTAGGCCCAGAAGCCCAGCGCGCAGAACACCGCCTCGCTGTAGAACGAGTGCAGGAAGAACGCGGCGGGTGCGGTGAGGAACGCCGCGACGACCAGCCACGGGGCCCGCTCGCCGTCGAAGAAGTGGCGCCCGATCTTCAGCAGCGCCACCGCGGCCAGCCAGGTGGCCACCAGGTTGACCAGGAAGCCGGCGGCGAGCAGGCCGAGCGTGCCGAAGCTGACCGTCTGGACCAGCCAGACCAGGACCGGGAACACCGGGTAGAACGCCCGCGTCGGGGCGTAGCTGCCGGTGTAGGCGTGCACGGCGATTTCGCCGTAGTTGCCGGCGTCCCAGCGGTAGGTGTGCGCCAGGAGGCTCATCGTCGAGCCGATGCCCGTCTTCGGGATGCCCTCGTCGACCGGGCTGGACGGCGCGAACAGGTACGCGACGGCGATCAGCACCACGTTCCAGGCCAGCACCACGGCGAAGACGCGGGCGTAGTCGCCGTGCACCCAGGCGGCCCGGCGACCGGCCGGGGCCGTCTCCGCGCGTTCCGGCTCGACCTGATCGGTGGTCAGGGACGGCTCGGCCGTCCTAGTCATGCGTGACCTCCGCGACCGGCGGCTCGGCCGCCGCGGGCCGCTGCCGGAAGACGACCTTGTTGTAGAGCACGTAGTTCCAGACCAGGCCGACCGCGATCCCGGCGAACTTCGGGAGCAGCAGGTTCACGCCGGGGAACGCCGCGGTGACGGCGAAGATGATCGCCGCCTGCACCACCCACAGCCCGAACGCGGTGACGGCGAAGAACAGCAGCGCCTGGCGGCGGACGTCGCCGTCCTTGGCGCGGAAGGTGAAGTTCCGGTTCAGGGTGAAGCTGAGCAGCATGCCCGTGGTCGTCGAGATGAAGTTCGCCACGAACAGCGGGACGCCCAGCGTCACCAGCAGCGCGTAGCCGAGGGCGTCGACGAGGGTGTTGCCCACGCCGACCAGCCCGAAGCGCAGCTGGGTCGCCGAGATCAGCTTCACCGTGCGCCTCTTCCCGCGTCGGCGCCCTCGCGGGCCTCGACCGGCGTCCCCGGGCCGGTGCGCACCGACGCGACGCCGTAGAGCGGCCGGTTCTGCACCTGGGAGTACGTGCGGCCGATGTAGCTGCCGAGCACGCCGAGCATGATGATCTGGATGCCGCCGAGGAAGAACATCGCGATCCCGAGGAAGGCCCAGCCGGGCACCGCGGTCTGCGGGGCGAACAGCTTGACGCCGCCGACGTAGAGGATCCCGACGAAGCTCAGGAACGAGATCAGGTACCCCATGCGCGTGATCATCCGCAGCGGCGTCACCGAGAAGCCGAGGATGCCGTCGGCGGCGAAGCGCAGCATCTTGCGCAGCGGGTAGCCCGTGACGCCGGCGTGCCGCTTGTCGCGGTCGAACAGCACGGCCGTCTGCTTGAAGCCGATGTAGCTGACCAGCCCGCGCAGGAAGCGGTCGCGCTCGCGGTACTTGCGCAGCTCGTCGACCACCTTGCGGTCGATCAGCCGGAAGTCGCCGGTGTTCTTCGGGATGTCGACCGCGGCCATCTTCCGCAGGAACCAGTAGAACCCGCCGGCGGTGAGCTTCTTGAACGCCGAGTCCTGCCGCGAGCGCCGCTGCGCGTAGACGACGTCGAAGCCCTCTTCCCACTTCTCGATCAGTTCGAGCGCCACCCGCGGCGGGTCCTGCATGTCGCTGTCCATGATGACGACGGCGTCGGCGTCGACCAGGTCCAGCCCGGCGGTGACGGCCATCTGGTGGCCGAAGTTGCGGGACAGTTCGACCACGGTGACCCGCTGGTCGCGGGCGCTGAGCTCGGTGAGCTTGGCCAGCGAGCCGTCCCGGCTGCCGTCGTCGACGTAGAGGAAACTGAAGTCGTACTTCCCGGCGAGGGGGGCGGTCACCTCGTCCACCGTCCGGTGCAGCAGGTCGATGTTCTCTTCCTCGTTGTAGATCGGGAAGATGAACGCCACCCGGCGGGTGATCGGCTCTGTGGGCACTGCGGGGCTCCCCGGGAGTTTCGGTGCGGAAAGGTCCGAGCGGCGCCGTGGAGCAGGCGAATCCCCGACCCGGTGCCCTGCATCCTAGAAGATCCGGCCTGGCGCGATCCCGGGACCCGGGTCAGCCCACCGTCGCGGCCGGGCCGGCCGGCGCTCTGCGATCCCGGGGGACGCGCCGCAACGCCGCCCTCGCGTTGCCGCCGGCGATGACCGGCACCGGCCCGCCGGCCGGGGGGAGTGAAGGACCCGCGGCCGGTGCGGAACAGCTCGGCGAGCAGGTCGAGGGTGGCCCGGCGGCGCGGTGGCCGAGGTCGTCGGCGAGCAGCGCCGGCTCCGCGAGGCGGCCGGGGCCGAGGTCCGGCTGCCGGGCCGCGACGGACGACCGGATCGGGGTGCCGGACGGCGCTGGCGGGGTACTGGCCCGGGCGCCTCGATACGCTGGTCGGGTGGGACCGGCGCGTGTCCTCACGGGGGAGTTCCGCCTGGTGTGCCAGGCTCGACGAGGTGAAGGACGACGAGTGAATCGGCAGCCGCTGCGCCTGGCCATCATCGAGGCCACCCGGATCCTCGAGCGCGCGGGCGTGGCCTCGCCGCGGTTCGACGCCGAGGTGATCGCCGCGCACGTGCTCGGGGTCGAACGCGGCCGGCTGCCGATGGTGCCGCTGGTCGACCCGCCGGTCATCGAGGCCATCGGCCAGCTCGTCCAGCAGCGCGCCAAGCGCATCCCCCTGCAGTACCTGACCGGCTGGGCCGCGCTCGGCGACATCACCGTCGCGGTCGGCGCCGGGGTGTTCGTCCCGCGGCCGGAGACCGAGCTGCTGCTCGAGTGGGGGGTCAAGTTCCTGCAGGGCCGGGAGTTCCCGGTGGTGGTGGACCTGTGCACGGGCTCGGGCGCGCTGGCGCTGGCGGTGGCCCACGCGCGCCCGGACGCGGTCGTCTACGCGGTGGACATCGACCCGCAGGCGCTGGCCTGGGCCCGCCACAACGCCGACGTGCACGCCGACGCGGGTAACACCCCGATCCGGTTGTATTCGGGCGACATCGGCGACCCGACGATGTTCGCCGAGCTCGACGGCCTGGTCGACCTGGTGTTGTGCAACCCGCCCTACGTCCCGGAGGGCACCCCGGTGCCCCCGGAGGTCGCGGAGCACGACCCACCGCGCGCGGTGTTCGCGGAGGAGAGCGGCCTGGCGGTGATCCGCCACGCGATCGCGGCGGGCGCGAGGCTGCTGCGCCCGGGCGGCGGCCTGGCGATCGAGCACGACGACACGCACGGTTCGGCGGTCCCGGCCCTGGTCCGGGCGCGCCGGGTGCTGACCGGGGTGGAGGGCCACACGGATCTGACGGGCCGCGCCCGGTTCGTCACCGCTCGCCGATTGGGCTGATCCGGCCTCGCGCGGGGGCGCCGCACGCAGTGCCGGGCGCGCCGCGCGCAGTGAATGACTCATTCCTGTCGTCAGACGCCAGGAATGAGTCATTCACTGCATGTCAGCGGGGTGCTAGAAGCCGAACGCCGTGCAGCTGGCCGTCGCGGTCTTCGACGGGTCGCTCACCGACGTCGCCGTCAGCTTCACCCTCGCGGCCAGGTCACCGCCTTGGCCGCGCTTCGCGTACGCCGCCACCTTCGCGAACCCGCCGAACTTCGCCGTCGCCAGCTCGTTCGGCAGCCGGACCTCCCAGCCGCGGGTGTCCGTCGACACGCTCAAGCGGTACGTGTCCGTGTCGTACGGTGCCTTCGCACCCCGTGCCGAGCCCGTGTTCAGCAGGCCGAATTCGCAGGTGGCCAGCCCGCCACGGGCGATGGCCGGGAGGGCCGGGGTCAGCGCCGCCTCGCGGGCCTGGCCGCCCGAGCCGTCCAGCGAAGCCACCGTCACCGTGTAGGACAGGATCCCGTGGCGGTCGCGGGCCACGTCCGTGATCAGGAACCGCAGGCGGTTCGCCTCGTCGGTGTACTCGTACGGGCTCGCCGCTTCGGTGCCCGCCTTGAACAGGGCGTCGTTCAGCTGCCGGTAGTCACCGACGGTGATCTTCACCGGCGTCCCGTCCGGCTTCGTGTAGTCGGTGATGCCGATGTCCTGCGGGTTGGCGTCGATCACCCAGTCGAACGGGGCGTTGTCCTGGTTCTTCGTCTTCGTGATCAGCACGCCCGAGTCGGGCGCGAAGGAGTCCGAGCCCATCCGGTCGACGACTTCGACGGTGTAGTTGTCGTAGCCGCCGCCGTCGCAGAACGGGTCCTTCGACCGGTCGCACTTCGGCGCCTTGTCCCCGCCGGTGAGCTTGATGTTCAGGCCGGCGAACGCGCCGGGCTGCGCCTCGGCCTCGCGCGCGGTCAACCGCGCCGACACCGGCCCCGAAGCCGCCAGCTCGGTGCGGTCCAGCTGCAGCACGTCGGCGGAGTCGACGATGCCGAGCTTCAGCTTGTTGCGCAGCTGGTGCTGCGCGCCCATCGAGCTGCCCTGCGTCGCCGGGATCTGCCAGCGCGTGTGCGGCCCGCCGGGCCCGTTGAACGTGCCGCGCGACAGCATGTCCCACGGCCCGCTGTAGCTGCGCGACGGCGGGACGCCGAACGGGTTGTTGTAGTTGTCGCCGATGCCAAGGATGTGGCTGAACTCGTGGGCGTAGGTCGACTGCCCGGAGCTTTCGGCCTGCACCGAGCTGCCGTTCTGGGCGTTGGGCCAGATGCTGGCCGCCGACGCCCACGACGTCCACGGCACGTACCGGGTGGCCGCGTAGTTCGGCAGGTCGTGGTTCGGCGGCCCGAAGCTGTCGGGCACGTTCTCCTTCGTCCCGAACTTCATCTCGCCGAACTCCTGCCAGGTCGAGCTCTCGTCCTGGCCGGCGGAGAGGTAGAAGACGAAGTCGAACTGCTTCGCGGTGTCGCCGACGTCGGCGCGCCAGGCGTCCCCGGCGTCCTTGCGGATGTCGCGGGCGCAGTTCGCGCCGGGCGGGCAGGCGCTCGGCTGGAACTCCATGCCGTACTCATAGGACTTGCCGGGCATCCGGTACGGCCCGAAGGCGGTCAGCTGCACGCCGAACCGGCCGCCGGAGTCCTCCATCCAGTACTCGTTGATCGTGTGGCCGTTGTTGAGGGCTTCGGGCTTGTTGAGGAAGTCCTGGTAGTACTGCGCGACGTTCGCCCGCGGGATGTTCGCCGCCGTCGGCGCGGGGTTGCCGAAGATCGTCGAGTTCGCCGGCTTCGTGACGACGAAGTCCTGGTCCGGGTAGTCGGCGAGGACGACGGCGCCCTTGAAGGTGCGCTGGGTGGGCTTGAGCGCGGGGTCGGCCCAGTTCGTGCCGGGCACCTTGCGGTAGTCGGACCAGGTCATGTGGTCCTGGTTCTCCCAGTGCGCGGCGTCGATCGGGGCGGGCCAGCCACGGGTGAGCGGCTCGGCCGCGGCGGTGCCGGTGCCGAGCCCGGTCAGAACGGCGACCGCGGCGAGCAGGGCGAGCGTTTTCGGGGTGCTGGGGCGCATGTGCGGCTCCTTCACTGGGAACCCACGGGTGGTGGTTCCCGAAGATCGACCGTATTGAGCCGCACTGTCGTGGTTCTGCCTCGCGGCGAGGTCCACCCGCTTGCCCCACGACGAAAGTCTGGCCGGTTTGTCAGCCCGCCGGGACCGCCCGCGACGCCGTGAATGACTCATTCATGTCCTCCGACGACAGGAATGAGTCATTCACTGCATCCGCGGTGCCGGCGGACCGGACCGGGCCGGTGTGACGCGGCGAACGTCCCCGCGGACGGCGGGACTACGCTTGGCGCCCATGAGCGTGGTCTACGACTGCAGCAAGCGGGAGACCCGGGCCGACGGGCTGGCCGCGGCGGCCGGGGCGGTGCGGTCCAGCAGGCTGGTCGTCCTGCCGACCGACACGGTCTACGGGATCGGTGCCGACGCCTTCGACGCCGGTGCGGTGCAGGCGCTGCTGCGCGCCAAGAACCGCGGCCCGGACATGCCGGTCGGCGTGCTCGTCGGCTCCTGGTCCACTGTGGACGGCCTGGTGCTCGGGGTGCCGCCGCAGGCGCGCGCGCTCATCGAAGCCTTCTGGCCGGGCGACCTGTCGATCGTGCTGCCGCACGCGCCGAGCCTGCAGTGGAACCTCGGCGACGCCCGCGGCACCGTGATGCTCCGGATGCCGCTGCACCCGGTCGCGCTGGAGCTGCTGCGCGACGTCGGGCCGATGGCCGTCTCGAGCGCGAACGTCTCCGGGCGGCCGCCCGCCAGCACCGCGCAGGAAGCCCAGGAACAGCTCGGCGATTCGGTCGCGGTGTACCTCGATGGCGGGTCGAGCGGTGAGGCCGTCGCCTCGAGCATCGTGGACCTCACCGGCACCGAGCCGGTCGTGCTGCGCGAGGGCGCGGTCGGCAAGGAAGCCATCGCGGAGGTGCTCGGTGTACCCGCGGAATCGTTGGCCTGAAGCCGGATCACCGGGATTTCCGCGGCACGATAGCGTGTCGCGGGTGACCCCGACCCCGCGAGCGTGACGTCCCCGTGCCGCCCACATCCGGTCTCCTCCCCATCCGGGAATACATCCTCGTCGCGCTGACCGCGACGGCCGTGACCTACCTGCTCACCGGCGTCGTCCGCCGGATCGCGATCCGCGTCGGCGCGATCGCCAACCCCCGTGCCCGTGACGTGCACGTCGCCCCGATCCCGCGGATGGGCGGGATCGGCATCTTCCTCGGCGTCGCCGGCGCGATGGGCCTGGCCCACCAGCTGCCCGCGCTGTCGCACGGCTTCGACGCCTCGTTCGACTCGGTCGGCGTGCTGCTGGCCGCGGGCGTCATCTCCCTGATCGGCGCGCTCGACGACCGGTTCGAGCTGGACGCCTGGACGAAGCTGGCCGGCCAGGTCATGTGCGCCGGGATCCTGGTCATCTTCGGCGTGCAGTGGGTGTCGTTCTGGGTGCCGTGGGGCGGCACCGGCGCCTCGTTCGGCTCGGTGCTGGTGCTCGACAAGAACCAGGGCGCGCTGCTCACCGTCGTGATGGTCGTGGTGATGGTCAACGCGATGAACTTCGTCGACGGCCTCGACGGGCTGGCCGGCGGCCTCGGGTTCATCGCGGCCGCCGCCACCTGCGCGTTCTCCCTCGGCCTGCTCGACAGCTCCGGCGGCGACGTCGGCACCTACCCGCCCGCGCTGATCGCGGCCACGCTCGCCGGCGCGTGTCTGGGCTTCCTGCCGTACAACTTCCAGCCCGCGAAGATCTTCATGGGCGACTCCGGCTCGATGATGATCGGCCTGATGCTCGCGGGCGCGACGACGTCGGCGTCCGGGCGCGTGCCGTACCCGCAGTTCAGCGGCAAGGACGCGATCGCGCTGCTCTCGCCGCTGGTGGTCGTGGCGGCGGTGCTGTTCGTGCCGATGCTGGACCTGATCATGGCGGTCGTCCGGCGCACCCGCCGCGGCGAAAGCCCGTTCGCCGCCGACAAGATGCACCTGCACCACCGCCTGCTGGAAATCGGCCACTCCCAGCGCCGCGCGGTCCTGCTGATCTACTTGTGGGCCGGGATCCTCGCGTTCGGCGCGGTGTCGGTGACGCTGTTCGACGACGCCGCGGCGCTGTGGATCATCGGCGTCGGGCTGGTGTTCGCGGTGGTGGTCTCGGTCGTCCCGCGGCTGCGCTCGCGCAACCAGCCGGGGACCTGACCCGCGGGAGTCTCTACACTCGGGGGCAACCGAGCAGGGAGCCAGGTGTGAGCGAAGCCGAAACGCACGAGCAGGAGAACCCGCACGCCAAGGTGGTGCTGCAGGCGGCCCGCGCGATGACGAAGGCCTCGCTGCTGGTGACCCCGCCCGCGGTGGTGGTGTGCATCGCGTTGTTCAGCATCCTCAACGGCCTGCCCGGCTTCCTGGGCTCGCTCGTCGGCGGCGTGCTCGCCATGCTGGCGTCGTTGTCCACACTGGGCATGATGAAGTTCAGCGCGGGCCAGGACCCGATGTTCGTCATGGTCATCGCGCTCGGCGGGTACGTCGTGAAGGTCGTCGTGCTCTTCGGGGCGCTGACGCTGCTGAAGGGCGTCACCGCGCTGCACCCGATGTCGCTCGGCATCACGATGATCGTGGCCATCCTCCTCGCCGCCGCGGCCGAGTTCGCCGCCTTCCGCAAGACGAAGATCCCGACGATCATCCCGTCCTGACGCCGTTACTCTTCGTGCCCTCGCCTGCGGCCGCTTGAGTGTGACCGGCGCCACAAAAGTGCGCTTTCGTGCGCGTCGCGGACAGTGACCGGGACCCCTTGCCTGCGGTGATCCGGGCCGGGTCCCGGCGCGCACCGGACCTGGGTCCCGGGACCACCCGGGACCTAAGTCCTGGGCTGATCGGTTGGTTAGGAGTACGCCTGTCCGGCACTGATTGACCTGCTGGTATGGTCCGCGTCAAGGGTGGCGGCCTCGACCGCGCACTCCCTCAGACGAACCGCGATCAGCAGAGTGGCGACCGTGTAGTTCCGCCGTCCGGCCGCTGGTCCGAAGTAGACCGCAGGGCAGTGTTCACGCGAGACAACCCCGTGTGCAGAACGTGAAGGTGTGTTCTGCGAACTGTGGGGTAGCCGCCTCCGACGTCCCGATACGTATCGGGTACGTTAAGTCCAGATCGTGACGATTCCCCCGGCGGAGTGAACGCCGGCCGGGAGAACCGGAAGGAGCCCAGTGGGCGCGCTGGTATTGGCCGAGGGTGCGACGTTCGCGCCGCCCGGCGCCGAAAGCTTCGAGTTGCCGGCGTTGTTCGGCGGAGTCACCAAGCCGATGCTGCTCGTCGTGCTTTCGGTTGTCATCATCGCGACGTACTTCCTGCTGGCGACCCGCAAGCTGAAGGTCGTGCCGGGCAAGGGACAGTTCGTCGCTGAGTCGATCTATGACTTCAGCCGCAACAACATTGCGCGCGAGCAGATCGGTTCGAAGGATTTCAAGCCGTTCGTGCCGCTTGTTTTCGCACTGTTCACCTTCATTCTGGTGAACAACCTCTACGGGATCATCCCGTTGCTGCAGTTCCCGACCATGGCGCGGTTCGGCTTCCCGGTCGCCCTGTCGGTCCTCGTGGTCTACCCGGTGTACCACTTCGTCGGGTTCAAGCGGCACGGGTTCAAGGGGTACTTCAAGAAGGAACTCGCGCCGCCGGGCGTGCCGGGCCCGGTGCTGCCGCTCTTCGCGCTGATCGAGTTCGCGGAGAAGTTCTTCCTCAACCCGCTCACGCTCGCCATCCGTGTTTTCGCCGCCATGTTCGCGGGTCACCTGATCCTGGCGGTGTTCACCCTCGGCGGCACCTTCCTGCTGACCGAGACCTCGGGCTGGGCGCTGAAGCCGGTTTCCCTGGTGGCGTGGATCTTCGCCATCGGGATGACGTTCCTCGAGGCCTTCATCCAGGTGCTGCAGGCCTACATCTTCGCCCTGCTGTCGGCCGGGTACATCGGCGCCGCGCTGGCGTCGGAGCACTGAGAACACAAGCCCCCGATCCACGCGAGCGCGTGGACCGAAGTGAAGGGAAATGCACGTGAGCAACATCGTTCTGGCCCAGGCCGCCACGCAGGCCGTCAACATCAACCCCGGCCTCGCCGCCATCGGTTACGGCCTGGGCGCGATCGGCCCGGGCATCGGTGTGGGTCTGATCTTCGCCGCCGTCATCAACGGCACCGCCCGCCAGCCGGAGGCGCAGGGCAAGCTGCAGGGCATCGGCTTCTCGACCTTCGTGCTGACCGAGGTGCTCGCCCTGATCGGCATCGTCATCTACTTCATCGCCTCCGCCGCCGGCGCCTGAGTCCTCGGCTCATCGCTTTAAGGAGACGCCGTGCTGAACAGTGCCCTTGTCCTCGCCGCAGAGGGCGAAACGCACAACCCGATCGTTCCGGACCCGTCGGAGCTGATCCTCGGCATCGTCGCCTTCCTGATCCTGCTGTTCATCCTCAAGAAGTACGTCGTCCCTCGCTTCGAGGCCGCGTACGAAGAGCGTGCGCAGAAGATCGAGGGAGGCATCGAGAAGGCCGAGCGGGCCCAGGCCGAGGCCGAAGAGGCACTGGCCAAGTACAAGGCCCAGCTCCAGGAGGCCCGGACCGAAGCCGCGAAGATCCGCGACGACGCCCGGCTCGAAGCCGAGCAGATCAAGGCGGAGCTGCGGGCCGACGCGGAGGCCGAGTCCCAGCGCATCGTCGCCCAGGGGCAGGCCCAGCTGCAGGCCCAGAAGGCGCAGATCATCGCGGAGCTGCGGGCCGACATGGGCCGCAACGCCGTCGAGCTGGCCAGCCGCATCGTCGGCGAGTCGCTCGAGGACGAGGCGCGCCGCCGCGGCACCGTCGACCGGTTCCTCGCGGAGCTGGAGACCGCCGGTGCTTCCAACGGAGCGGGGAAGTAACCAGAATGACGCTGCATGCTGCGAGCCGCGAAGCGCTCAGCCTCGCCGAGGAACGCCTCGGCGAGGTTCTGGCCGACGCGGGAGCCGATGCCGCCACGGTCGGCGACGAGCTGCTCTCGGTCGTCGACCTGCTGGACCGGGAAATCGGCCTGCGCCGGGCGGTGAGCGACGCCTCGGCGACGCCGGAGGCGCGCACCGAGCTGGTGCGCCGGCTGTTCGACGGCAAGCTGTCCGAACCGGCCCTCAAGGTCCTCGACGCCGTGGCGGGCAGCCGCTGGTCCAGCCCTCGTGAGCTGACCGACGGGCTCGAGTCGCTCGGCCGCTCGGCCCTGCTCACCTCGGCGGAGAAGACCGGGAACGTCGACACCGTCGAGTCCCAGCTCTTCCAGGTCGCGCGGGTCGTGGCCAACCACCCCGAGCTCGAGAAGGCGCTGTCGGACCTGACCGGTACCGCCGACGCGAAGCGCACGCTGGTGCGCGGGCTGTTCGCCGACAAGGTGGACGTCGTCACCGAGACCCTCGTCGAGCAGGTCGTGCGCCGGGCCAAGGGCCGCGGCGTCGGCGTCGGGCTCGACAAGCTGGTCAAGCTGGCCGCGGAGCGGCGCCAGCGCTCGGTCGCCTACGTGACCAGCGCGAACGCCCTGTCCGACGAGCAGACCGCCCAGCTGGGCGCGAAGCTCGACGCCATCTACGGGCGGCCGATCGCGCTGCACGTCGAGGTCGACCCCCGGCTCGGCGGCGGGCTCGTCGTCCGCGTCGGCGACGAGGTCATCGACGGGAGCGCGGCGGGGCAGCTGGCGGCGCTGCGCAAGCGGCTGGCCCGGGCATAGCCCCAGGTCACACAAGACTTTGCATACTGGCAAGAACGAAGCGAGAGCGGGAAAGACATGGCCGAGCTGACGATCTCCTCGGATGAGATCCGTAGCGCGATCGAGAACTACGTCTCGAGTTACGCCCCGGACGTGAGCCGGGAAGAAGTTGGCGTCGTGATCGACGCGGGTGACGGCATCGCCCACGTCGAGGGCCTTCCCTCGGCCATGGCCAACGAGCTGCTCGAGTTCCCCGGCGGCGTCCTGGGCGTCGCCCTGAACCTGGACGCGCGCTCCATCGGTGCCGCGATCCTCGGTGACTTCGAAAGCATCGAAGAGGGCCAGCAGGTCAAGCGCACCGGGCAGGTCCTGTCGGTGCCGGTCGGCGACGGCTACCTCGGCCGCGTCGTCAACCCGCTGGGCCAGGCGATCGACGGCCTCGGCGACATCGAGACCACCGACCGCCGCGCGCTGGAGCTCAAGGCCGCCTCGGTGGTCGAGCGCCAGCCGGTGTCGGAGCCGCTGCAGACCGGCATCACCGCGATCGACGCGATGACGCCGATCGGGCGCGGCCAGCGCCAGCTGATCATCGGTGACCGCAAGACGGGCAAGACCGCCGTCGCCGTGGACACGATCATCAACCAGAAGGCCAACTGGGAGACCGGCGACCCGAAGAAGCAGGTTCGCTGCATCTACGTCGCCGTCGGCCAGAAGGGCTCCACGATCGCCGCGGTCAAGAAGTCCCTCGAGGACTCGGGCGCGATGGAGTACACCACCATCGTCGCCGCCCCGGCGTCGGACTCCGCCGGCTTCAAGTGGATCGCGCCGTACACCGGCTCGGCCATCGGCCAGCACTGGATGTACGAGGGCAAGCACGTCCTCATCGTGTTCGACGACCTGACCAAGCAGGCCGACGCCTACCGCGCGATCTCGCTGCTGCTGCGCCGCCCGCCGGGCCGCGAGGCGTTCCCCGGCGACGTCTTCTACTTGCACTCCCGCCTGCTGGAGCGCTGCGCGAAGCTGTCGGACGAGCTGGGCGCCGGCTCGCTGACCGGTCTCCCGATCATCGAGACCAAGGCGAACGACGTGTCGGCCTACATCCCGACCAACGTCATCTCGATCACCGACGGCCAGTGCTTCTTCCAGTCGGACCTGTTCAACGCCGGCCAGCGCCCGGCCATCGACGTGGGTATCTCGGTCTCCCGCGTGGGTGGTGCCGCGCAGGTCAAGGCGATGAAGTCGGTCTCCGGCTCGCTCCGGATCGACCTGTCGCAGTACCGCGAGCTGGAGGCCTTCGCGGCCTTCGCCTCGGACCTCGACGACGCGTCGAAGGCGCAGCTCGAGCGCGGTGCCCGCCTGTACGAGGTGCTCAAGCAGCCGCAGTACTCGCCGATCCCGGTCGAGGAGCAGGTCTGCACGGTGTGGCTGGGCACGAACGGCCACTACGACTCGGTCCCGACCGAGGACGTCCGCCGCTTCAACCACGAGTTCCTCGACTCGGCCCGCCGCAAGCACGACGACATCCTGGGCGCGATCCGCGAGACCGGGAAGTTCGAGGACGAGACCGCCGACAAGCTGGTCGCCGCGGTGAACGAGTTCAAGAAGGAGTTCACCACCTCCGAGGGCAAGTCCCTGGTCGAGGCGGACGCCGACGCGATGGACGCCGACAAGGTCGGGCACGAGACCGTCAAGGTCAACAAGCCCGCCCCGAAGAAGTGAGCTGATAGCTCATGGCCGCACAACTCCGGGAACTCCGGTCGCGCATCAAGGCGACCAAGTCGATCGGCAAGATCACCAAGGCGATGGAGCTCATCGCCACCGCGCGCATCACGAAGGCGCGGGCGAAGGTCGCCGCCTCCCGGCCGTACGCCGACGAGATCACCAAGGTGCTCTCGGCGCTGGCCGGTGCGGCGGCCAACCTCGACCACCCGATGCTGGTCGAGCGCCCGAACCCGAAGCGGGCCGCTGTCCTGGTCGTGACCAGTGACAAGGGCCAGTGCGGTGGCTACAACTCCAACGTGCTGCGCGCGACCGAAGAGCTGCTCGCCCTCCTGCGTTCCGAGGGCAAGGAGCCGCAGGTCTACGTCACGGGCAACAAGGGCCTTAACTACTACCGGTTCCGCAACCGCCCGGTCGAGGACAGCTGGACGGGCTTCTCCGACCAGCCGACCTACGCCGGCGCGGTGGCGGCCGGCGAGGCACTGGTCCAGTCGTTCATGGCCGGCGTCGACGACGAGCACGGCGACACCGACGGCATCACCGGTGTCGACGAGATCCACATCGTCTACACCGAGTTCGTGTCGATGCTGACGCAGCGCCCGACCGCCAAGCGCGTTGCGCCGCTCGAGGTCGAATACTCCGAAGGGGAAGAGGAGAAGCCCGCCGGGTTGCTCCCCAGCTACGAGTTCGAGCCGAGTGCCGACAAGCTGCTGGACGCGCTCCTGCCGAAGTACATCAACACGCGTCTCTACGCGGCCTTCCTCGAGTCGGCGGCGTCCGAGCTGGCCGCCCGCCGGACGGCGATGAAGGCCGCGTCGGACAACGCGAACGACCTGGTGGGCAACCTGACGCGGGAGATGAACCAGGCCCGCCAGGCGCAGATCACCCAGGAGATCTCCGAAATCGTCGGTGGCGCGAACGCGCTCACCGCAGCAGGAAGTGATGATTGATGACCAGTACTGAAGCCCCGCGCGCCAAGGGGCGCATCGTGTCGGTGACCGGTCCGGTCGTCGACGTCGAGTTCCCGCGCGGTTCCGTCCCCGAGCAGTTCAACGCCCTCAAGGTCGAGATCGAGTTCGAGCAGCTCCGCAAGACGGTGACGCTCGAGGTCGCCTCCCACCTGGGTGACAACCTCGTCCGCACCATCTCCCTGCAGCCGCAGGACGGCCTGGTGCGCGGCGCCGAGGTCACCGACACCGGCGGCCCGATCACGGTCCCGGTCGGCGACAAGGTCAAGGGCCACGTCTACAACGCCCTCGGCGAGTGCCTCGACGAGCCCGGCTACGGCGACGACCTCGAGCGCTGGGGCATCCACCGCAACGCGCCGTCCTTCGACCAGCTCGAGGGCAAGACCGAGATGCTGGAGACCGGCCTCAAGGTCGTCGACCTGCTCACCCCGTACGTCCAGGGTGGCAAGATCGGCCTGTTCGGCGGCGCCGGCGTCGGCAAGACGGTGCTCATCAAGGAGATGATCACCCGCGTCGCCCGGAACTTCGGTGGTACCTCGGTGTTCGCCGGTGTCGGCGAGCGCACCCGTGAGGGCAACGACCTCTTCCTGGAGATGTCCGAGGACGGCGTCATCAACGACACCGCCCTCGTGTTCGGCCAGATGGACGAGCCGCCGGGCACGCGTATGCGCGTCGCGCTGTCCGCGCTGACCATGGCGGAGTACTTCCGCGACGTCCAGAACCAGGACGTGCTGCTGTTCATCGACAACATCTTCCGGTTCACCCAGGCCGGCTCGGAGGTGTCGACCCTGCTGGGCCGCATGCCGTCGGCCGTGGGTTACCAGCCGACGCTGGCCGACGAGATGGGTCAGCTGCAGGAGCGGATCACCTCGACCCGGGGCCGTTCGATCACCTCGATGCAGGCGATCTACGTCCCCGCGGACGACTACACCGACCCGGCCCCGGCCGCGACGTTCGCCCACCTGGACGCCACCACCGAGCTCTCCCGGTCGGTGTTCCAGAAGGGCATCTTCCCGGCGGTGGACCCGCTGGCGTCGACGTCGACGATCCTCGACCCGGCCATCGTCGGTGAGGACCACTACCGCGTCGCCTCCGAGGTCATCCGGATCCTGCAGAAGTACAAGGAACTGCAGGACATCATCGCGATCCTCGGTATGGACGAGCTGTCGGAAGAGGACAAGCTGACCGTTCAGCGCGCGCGCCGCATCGAGCGGTTCCTGTCGCAGAACATGCTGGTCGCCGAGGCGTTCACGAACATCCCGGGCTCGACGGTGCCGCTGTCGGAGACCATCGAGTCGTTCGACCGCATCACCAAGGGTGACTTCGACCACTACCCGGAGCAGGCGTTCCTGGGGATCGGTGGCCTCGAGGACCTCGAGAAGAAGTACAAGGAAATCACCAAGAAGTGAGCTCGCGAGCGCGGCGGGGGCAGTGTCCACTGTGGACTCGGGCCCCCGCCGTTCTCGTAACTCGAGTCAGACCTATTACACTCGGTGGTAACACCCCGAGCGAAGGAGTGCTACGTGGCTGAGATGTCCGTGGAGCTGGTGGCCGTCGAGCGCCGTCTCTGGTCGGGTACTGCCACTTTCGTGGTGGCCCAGACCACCGAGGGTGAGATCGGCATCATGGCCGGTCACGAACCCGTGCTCGGGCAGCTGGTCGAGGGTGGCGTGGTCAAGGTGACGACCACCGACGGCGAGACGGTCTGCGCGGCCGTCCACGGCGGGTTCCTCTCCGTGACCGGCACCGGGGTGAGCATCCTCGCCGAGAGCGCCGAGCTCTCGGACGAGATCGACGTCGAAGCAGCCAAGGCGGCCCTGACCGGGGACGACGAAACCGAGCGGGCGAGGGCCTCGGCCCAGCTCCGCGCAGCGGGTCAGACGGCCTGAGCGCGAGACGGGCAGGAGCCGGGCCGTGAAGATCACCGTGGTCGTAGCAGGGCTCCTGATCGTGCTCGCGGTGCTGGCCGCCTGGTACGGCCAGCGGTGGATCCGGATGCGCCGCGGTGGTGGCGTGAGCGTCGCGCTGCGGTGGCGTCCGGACAACCCGCGGTCGAGCTGGCACCTGGGGCTCGGCCGCTACGAGGGCGACGAGTTCGTCTGGTACCGGGTGTGGAGCCTGCGCACCGGCGCGGACCGCGTCTTCCAGCGCGAAAGCATGCAGATCGCCGACCGCCGGGACCCCTCCGGCACCGAGGCCTACGCGGTTCCCGAGGGCTCGACGGTGCTGCGCTGCGAGTCGGAGACCCAGGAGGCGATCGAGATCGCCATGGGCCCGGGCGCGCTCACCGGCTTCCTCTCGTGGCTCGAGTCCGCCCCACCCGGCCGCCGCCTCCCGCGCGCCTCCTGAGCCGTGTCGCCCCGCCAATCACGCGAGATGCCCCTTCAATCACGCGAGTTGCGCCCCGGATCACGTGAGTTCCGCGTTTCGGGCACTCCGTAGACTCGAGACGTGACTCTCGTCGAGATCCCCGGCTCCAAGTCCGTCACCGCCCGTGGCCTGTTCCTGGCCGCCGCCGCGCACGGCACCACCGTCCTCGGCCGCCCGCTGCACTCGGACGACACCGAGGGCTTCGCCGAGGGCCTGGCCGAGCTCGGTTACCGCGTCGACCGGCAGCCGGGCGAGTGGACCATCGAGGGCCGTCCGTCAGGTCCGGGGGTCGCCGAAGCCGACGTCTTCTGCCGGGACGGCGCCACGACGGCCCGGTTCCTGCCCGCCCTGGCCGCGGCCGGCACCGGCACGTTCCGCTTCGACGCCTCCGGCCAGATGCGCCGCCGCCCGCTGGGGCCGCTGACCGACGCCCTGCAGGAGCTGGGCGTCGAACTCGAGTTCCGCGGCGAGCCGGGCCACCACCCGCTGACGGTCCGCGCGAACGGCATCAAGGGCGGCGAGCTGACCCTCGACGCGGGGTTGTCTTCGCAGTTCCTGACGGCGTTGCTGCTGGTCGGGCCGCTGACCGCGGAGGGCCTGCGGATCACGGTGACCGACCTCGTGTCGGTGCCGTACGTCGAGATCACGCTGGAGATGATGCGCCGCTTCGGTGTCGACGTCCGCCGCGAGGGGCAGACGTTCGTGGTCCCGGCGCAGCCGTACCAGGCGTGCGAGTACCCGGTGGAGCCGGACGCGTCGACGGCGAGCTACTTCCTGGCCGCGGCGGCGCTCACCGGCCGCACGGTGACCATCCCGGGGCTGGGTTCCGAGGCGCTGCAGGGGGACGTGAAGTTCGCCGACGTGCTGCGGGAGATGGGCGCGCACGTCGACCTGGGGCCGGACTCGGTGACGGTCGCGGGCCCGTCGGACGGCCTGCGCGGGATCACGGTGAACATGCGGGACATCTCCGACACGGTCCCGACCCTGGCCGCGATCGCCCCGTTCGCTTCCGGCCCGGTGCGCATCGAGGACGTCTACAACACACGCATCAAGGAGTGCGACCGGCTCGACGCGTGCGAGGAAAACCTGCGCGCGATGGGGATCGCCGTCGAGACGGGCCGCGACTGGATCGAGATCCAGCCGGGCCGGCCGACGGGCACGCTGGTGTCGTGCCGCCGCGACCACCGGATCGCGATGGCGTTCAGCATCACCGGCCTGCTGGTCGACGGCGTGACCCTGGATGATCCGGACTGTGTGAAGAAGACGTTCCCCGGCTTCCACCAGGCGCTGGGGACCCTGCGGGAGGGCTGGGGGATCTAGGGCTGCCCGCCCGGCTGCCACAGGACGTCACCGTCGGGGTTCGCCAGCCTCGCCAGGATGAACAGCAGGTCCGACAGCCGGTTCAGGTACTTCACCGCCACCGGGTTCGTCGTTTCCGGCTCGGCCTCGTGCAGGGCCCAGGCCGACCGCTCGGCCCGGCGCGCCACCGTGCGCGCCTGGTGCAGGAACGCCGCCCCCGGGGTGCCGCCCGGCAGGATGAACGACGTCAGCTTCGGCAGCCGCTCGTTGAACTCGTCACACCAGCCCTCGAGCCGCTCGACGTACTTCTCGGTGATCCGCAGCGGCGGGTACGGCGGATCGTCGGAAATCGGCAGGCAGAGGTCGGCGCCGACGTCGAAGAGATCGTTCTGCACCACACGCAGGACGTCCGCGACCTCATCGGTCAGCTGCCCGGCGGCGATCGCGAGACCCAGCACCGAGTTCGTCTCGTCCGTGTCCGCGTACGCCCCCAGCCGCGGGGACGTCTTCGGCACGCGGGACCCGTCGCCGAGCGCGGTCGTGCCGTTGTCGCCGACCTTCGTGTAGACGCGGTTGATGCGAACGACCATGAACCCACCATAGCGGCCCCCGCCCGGGCCGAATCCGGGCGAGAGGGCATGATTGGCGGCCATGAGCGAGCACTTCGACGTGCATGGCGGAGCCCGGCTGGTCGGCGAGGTCGACGTGGTCGGCGCCAAGAACAGCGTGCTGAAGCTGATGGCCGCCGCCCTCCTCGCGGAGGGGACCACGACCATCACGAACTGCCCGCAGATCCTCGACGTCCCGCTGATGGGCGACGTGCTGCGGAGCGTCGGCTGCGAGGTCGTCATCGAGGGCGACACCGCCACCATCACGACGCCGGCCGAGCTGTCGCACCGCGCGGACTCGGCGGCGATGGGCAAGCTGCGCGCGTCCGTCTGCGTGCTGGGGCCGCTGGTCGGCCGGCTGAAGCAGGCCGTCGTCGCGCTGCCGGGCGGCGACGCGATCGGCTCGCGCCCGCTGGACATGCACCAGAACGGCCTGCGCAAGCTGGGCGCGACGAGCACGATCGAGCACGGCTGCGTCGTCGCGAAGGCCGAGACGCTGGTCGGCGCGCAGATCTGGCTGGACTTCCCGAGCGTCGGCGCGACCGAGAACATCCTGATGGCGGCCGTGCTGGCCGAGGGCACCACGGTCATCGACAACTGCGCGCGCGAGCCGGAGATCGTCGACATCTGCACGATGCTCACCGAGATGGGCGCGAAGATCGAAGGCGCCGGGACGTCGACGCTGACCGTGCACGGCGTGGAGCAGCTGCACCCGACCACGCACAGCGTGATCGGTGACCGGATCGTGGGCGCCACCTGGGCGTTCGCCGCCTCGATGACCCGTGGCGACATCACCGTGCGCGGGGTCAACCCGCACCACCTCGACCTGGTGCTGAACAAGCTGCACCAGGCCGGCGCGGACGTCGAAACGTTCGGGGACAAGGGTTTCCGCGTGGTCCAGCCGGAGCGCCCGAAGGCGGTCGACTGGGTGACGCTGCCGTACCCGGGCTTCGCGACCGACCTGCAGCCGTTCGCGGTGGCGCTGTCGGCGGTGTCGGAAGGCACGTCGATGATCACGGAGAACGTCTACGAGGCCCGGTTCCGCTTCATCGAAGAGATGGTCAGGTTATCGGGCGACGCCCGCACGGACGGCCACCACGCGGTGGTCCGCGGCGTCGAACGGCTGTCGAGCGCGCCGGTCTGGGCGTCGGACATCCGCGCGGGCGCGGGGCTGGTGCTCGCCGGCCTGTGCGCGGACGGCGTCACCGAGGTCTGGGACGTCTTCCACATCGACCGCGGCTACCCGCACTTCGTCGAAAACCTCAACCGCCTGGGCGCGAACATCAAGCGCGTTGCGGGGGAGCCTGAGCGGAAGTAAGTCACGCGCCCAGTGCGCGCAGGGCGTACTCCACGAGCCGGTCGAGGTAGTCCGGCTCAGCGGGAGCCCGCCGGACCACCAGGCGCCAGTAGATCGGCGCGGCCAGCACGTCCAGCGCCATTTCCAGGTCGAGGTCGGCGGGTAGTTCGCCGCGGGCGATGGCCCGGCGCAGCATCGCCTCGCCGACCTCGCGCCGCGGGCCGCCGATGCTCGTGCGCGTGCTTTCCGCGGTCTCGGGGTTCCGCACGCCCTCGGCGACCAGGTCCGGCAGGATGCGCGAAAACAGCGGGTGCGTCAGCCAGTCGATCAGGGCCTGCATCGTTTCGCGCAGGTCGCCGCGCAGTGAGCCGGTGTCGACGTCGGCCGCGCGGGTCACGCTGAATTCCGCGACGACCGCGGTGATCATCTCGGGCTTCGACCGCCAGCGGCGGTACAGCGCGCTCTTGCCGACCCCCGCCCGCTTGGCCACCGCTTCCATGGACAGGCGCCCGTAGCCCTGCTCGGCGAGTTCGTTCAGGACGGCGTCGGTGATCGCCTGCGTGACCTCGGGCTGGAGGACCGCGGCGCCGGTCGGGGTGCGTGCCATGGAGCACAGTCTAGCGGGTGGACGGAACGGTACCGTCCCGTATATGGTTACGACGGGACGGTACCGTCTCGTCCGAACGTTGAAGGAGGCTGCGATGCACGACTTCGTCGAGCACGCGCTCGAACTGCTGCTGAAGCACGACATGGCCGGGTTCGCCGGGCTCTGGGCCGAGGACGGCGTCCTCGAGTTCCCGTTCGCCGGTCCCGGCTACCCGAAGCGGGTCGAAGGGCGCGACGCGATCCGCGAGTACCTGCGCGACTACCCGAACCTGCTGGACATCCGGGAAGTCACCGCGAAGACCGTGCACGAAACCACCGACCCGGGCGTGGTCGTCGTCGAGTTCACCGTCGCCGGGGTCGTGGTGGCGACGCAGAAGCCGTACGAGCTGTCGTACATCGCCGTGATCACCGTCGAGGGCGGCGAAATCCGCACCTACCGCGACTACTGGAGCCCGCTGGCCGCGGCCGAGGTCATCGGCGGCGTCGAAGAGCTGACCGCGGCCTTCACCGGAGGCGACCGTGGCTGACGTCCTGGTCCTCGGCGGCACCGGCACGACCGGCCGCCGGGTCGTCGCGGGCCTGCGCGCCGCGGAAGTCCCGGCCCGGGCAGCCACGAGGAAGCCGTCAGAGCCCGGTCAGGTCCGGTTCGACTGGGCCGACCGGCCGACCCACGCCGACGCGCTGCGCGGGGTCTCCGCGGTGTACCTGCTGGCCCCGATCGGCGAGGCCGAGCCCGCGGCGCTGGTGGAGCCGTTCCTGGCCGATGCGCAGGAGGCGGGCGTCCGGCGGGTCGTCCTGCTCAGCTCGTCGGCCGTCACCGAGGACACACCCGGACTCGGCGACCTGCAGCGGCTGGTGCGCGCGGTGCCGGAGTGGGCCGTGCTGAGGCCGTCCTGGTTCATGCAGAACTTCACCGGCGAGCACCTGGTCGCCCAGGGCGTGCGGGACGGCGAGATCGTCACGGCCACCGGCGACGCCCGGGTCGCGTTCGTCGACGCCGGCGACATCGCGGCGGTCGCCGTCCGCGCGCTGACCGATCCGCAACCGCACAACACCGAACACGTCCTGACCGGACCGGCGGCCTTGAGCTACGCCGAAGCCGCGTCGATCGTCTCCGCGCGCACCGGGTGGCCGGTGCGGCACCGCGCCGTCAGCACCGCCGAGTTCGCCGGCCACGTGACGGCGTCGGGGGTTCCCGCCGAGTTCGCCCGCGTGCTGGCCGCCCTCGACGAGGACATCCGCCACGGCGCCGAGGACCGCGTCACCACAGTCGTCGAGCAGGTCACCGGACGGCCGGCCCGGTCGTTCGAAACCTTTGCCCGGGAGGAAATCCGATGAAGCAGCTGATGTTCGAAGACGACCGGCAGTTCTGGTTCGAAACCCTGCGCCTGTTCGGCCACGCGGCCTACGGCGGCTCGGACTTCGGCGAGGTCCTCGCCGCCGCGTCCACCGTGACGCCGGGCGACTACGACAGCTGGCACGACGCCTACCGCGCGCTCGCGGACCGGCTGTACGCCGAAGCGGCCGAGGCCGGTCCGGTGACCGCGCGGGACCTGCTGCTGCGCGCGTCGACCTACTACTTCTCGGCGGAGTTCTTCCTGCACGGCGACCCGGCGGACCCGCGGATCGCGGCGGCGTACGACCGCAGCGTCGAGTGCTTCCTCCGGGCGGACGTGGCCGAGCCGGTCGAAATCCCTTACGACGGCGCAGTTCTGCGTGGCTTCTTCTACCGCGCGCCGGGCGAGGACCCGAAGCCGGTGCTGATCATGCACAGCGGTTTCGACGGCAGCGCCGAGGAACTGCACTACCTGGGCGCGGCGGCGGGCGCTTCACACGGCTATCACGTCCTGACATTCGACGGACCCGGCCAGCCGAGCGCGGTCCGGCGCGAGAAGCTCCTCTTCCGCCCGGACTGGGAGCACGTGGTCACGCAGGTGGTCGACTTCGCGCTGGAGCTCGACGGAGTCGACCCGGCGCGGATCGCACTGCTCGGCGTGAGCCTGGGCGGCATGCTGGCCCCGCGCGCGGCGGCGTTCGAGCCTCGCCTGGCCGCGGTGGTCGCGGTGGACGGCGTGTACGACGCGGGCACCGCGGTGACGTCGATGCTGCCGTGGCCACGGGAGGAGATCGTGCGCCGGGCCCGGGCGCCGCACGACGAGGAGTTCGACGCGCTGCTCGCCGCGGGTCGCGAAGCGAGCCCGACGCTGCGCTGGGCGTGCGACCACGGCCGGTACGTGCTGGGCGCGGCGACCGACCGCGAGTTCGTCGCGAAGTACCTCGAGTACACGCTCGAAGACGGCGTGGCGGAGAAGATCACCTGCCCGGTCCTGGTGTGCGAAGCGGCCGACGACCTGTTCTTCGGCGGTTCGCAGGAGACCGAGCCGCGACGGCTGTACGCGCACCTGAAGGCCCCGAAGACGCTGCTGACGTTCACCGCGGAGGAGGGCGCGGACGCGCACTGCCACGTCGGTGCCCAGCGGCTCGCGACGGGCCGGATCTACGACTGGCTGGACCGGACGCTTTAACCTTCGAGGGCGAGTCCCGCGCCGAACCCCACCAGCGCGGTGCCCGTCGCCCCGTCCATCGCCCGGCGGACCTTCCGCTGTCCCAGCCAGCCGCGGACCCGGTGCACGAACAACAGCAGCAGCACCTGCCACACCACGCCCAGCGCCGCGACCGTGTACGCCAGCAGCAGCGCGTCGGACTGGTCCGTCACGCCCGGGGTCAGGAACTGCGGCAGCACCGACAGGTACAGCACGATCACCTTCGGGTTGGTGATGTTGGACAGGAACCCTTCGCGGAACCGCCGTCCGCGGGAGGCGCGGGCCCGCCGGACGTCGTCGAGGGCCTCGTAGTCGCCGCGCCAGGCGCCGCGGAGGGCTTGGACGCCGAGGAAGACCAGGTAGGCCGCGCCGAGCCACTTGACCGTCTCGAACACGGGCTGGTAGCGGGTGATCACCGCGCCCAGGCCGAGCGCCGCCGCCGTGCCCTGCAGGAAGTTCGCGACGGTGATCCCCGCGCACGCCCAGCCGCCGCCGCGGGCGCCGCCGGTCAGGGCGTTCTTCAGCACGACCATCGTGTCCGGGCCCGGCATCATCGCCAGGAACGCCATCATCCCGGCGAAACCGGCGTAGGTGCTCCAGGTCATCAGGCCTCCAGGGCGAGCGCGGCGCCGAAACCGAGCAGCGCGGTGCCGGTGACGCCGTCCAGCGCACGGCGCACCCGGCGGCGCTCCAGCCACGCGCGCACGCGGTGCACGAACACCAGCAGCACCAGCAGCCACAGCACGCCGAGCACGGCAACGGTGTAGGCCAGCGCGAGCGCGTCCCAGGTCGTGGTGCGCCCCGGATCGAGGAACTGCGGCAGCACGGACAGGTACAGCACCAGCACCTTCGGGTTGGTGATGTTGGAGAGGAAGCCCTCGCGGAACCGCCGGAACCCGCCGCCCCGGCGTCGCCGGCCCTCTTCGACGGCGTGGTAGCTGCCGCGGAACGCCCCGCGCAGCGCCTGGACGCCGAGGAAGACGAGGTAGGCCGCGCCGGCCCACTTGAGCGCGAGGAACACCGGCTGCGACCGGGCGATGAGGACGCCGAGACCCAGCGCCGCGGCGCTGCCCTGCACGGCGTTGCCGGCGAAGATGCCGAGCGAGGCGAGCAGGCCGCCGCGGAACCCGCCGGACAGCGCGTTCTTGAGCATGACCATCGTGTCCGGCCCCGGCGCGAGGACGATCAAGACCACGATGACCAGGTAACTCCCGTACGAACTCCACGTCACGGCTGCTCACGTTAATCGACGGGACCGGCCCGGTCGTGCAGTTTTAGGTCACACAGTTAGGTCACACAGTTCGGTCACACAGTTCGCCGGCCCGGTGCGCGCGGGAGTCGGCGGAACGGGCTCCGGCGGAGTAGTGTTCGGCCATGTCAGCAGGCGAAATCGATCTTCTGCCCGGTGAACGCGTGCTCTGGGCGGGGGAGCCGGTCCAGCGCCCGCTCTACGTCGCCGCCGACGGGGTGATCGCCCCGGCCGGGCTCGTCCTCGCCGCCGCCGCTCTCTGGTTCTTGCTCACCAAGCAGCCGAGCGGCCTCACCATGGCCGCCGCGGTGGTCGCGCTGGTGCTCGGCTGCTACGGCGCGGTCGGCCGGTCGGTCGTCCGGTACCTCGCGCTCGGGCGCACCACCTACGCGCTGACGGACAACCGGGTCATCGCGCGTTCGGGCCTGTTCCGGCAGAAGGAACGTTCCAGCGAGCTGGCCGGCCTGCCGGCACCGGTGCTCAAGACGGGGCCGTCGCGCACCGGGACCATCGCCTTCGGCGGCCCGGGAACGGTGACGCTGATGGGCATCGGCGAGCCCAAGCGGGTCCGCGACCTGCTCACCAAGGCGATCGACGAGGCCAAGGCCCGCCAAGCCCCGCCGGCCGCGGACAGTTCGGCCGCCTGAGCCGGGCAACCTGCGCGACCACCCGAGCGTCAGCCCGGCAAAGAACGCCGGGAGGTCGCTGTGGATGTGCCGACGAACGTCCTGCTGCCGGGTGAGCGGCTGCTGTGGGCGGGACGGTCACAGCGGCTCACCCTCGTCTGGTTCGACTGGTGCCAGTTCCTGATCGGCCTGCTCTGGGGGATCGCGACCATCGTGGTCCCGGTGGCCAGGTACGACCCGATGTCGTTCTTCTTGTGGGTCGTCGGGCTGAGTGGTCTCGCGTTCACCTGGGGGATGGTCGGCGCCAGGCTGCGGGCGCGGCGCAGCGTGGAGTACGTCGTGACCGACCGGCGGATCGTGCTGGCCGATCGCTTCTCGGGACGGATTCGCGCGTCGGCGTACCTCGGCACGTTGCCGCCGCCGGTCGCCCGGATCCGGCCGGACGGCAGCGGAACCGTCGACTTCGGCAGGTTCTCGCGGATCGCTCCGGGGCCCGGTCCTTCGTCGTTCGGCCTGATGGTGACGGGCCTGGTCGCCGTGCCGGAGGCCGGGCGGGTCCGCGACCTGATCGCGTGGGCCCAGACCGGGCAGGCCTGAGCTCACCCGGACGTGTCCGATTCCACTGCCCGGATAAGTTACCGGTCGGTACACTCGACGAAACGTCCACCGCCGGAGGTGCCCAGTGCCGTACCCAACGGATCACGAGCGAGACCGACCGTGGGTGATGCGGACCTACGCGGGGCACTCCTCCGCGGCCGCGTCGAACGAGCTCTACCGCCGCAACCTCGCGAAGGGGCAGACCGGGCTCTCGGTCGCGTTCGACCTCCCGACCCAGACCGGCTACGACCCGGACCACCAGCTCTCCCGCGGTGAGGTCGGCAAGGTCGGCGTGCCGGTGTCGCACATCGGCGACATGCGGCGGCTCTTCGACGGCATCCCGCTCGCCGAGGCCAACACGTCGATGACGATCAACGCGCCGGCCATGTGGCTGCTCGCGCTGTACGTCTCCGTGGCGCGCGAGCAGGCCGAGACCGAGGGCCGAGACGTCGACGAGGTCCTCGCGAAGCTCACCGGCACCACGCAGAACGACATCATCAAGGAGTACCTGTCCCGCGGGACCTACATCTTCCCGCCGGGGCCGAGCCTGCGGCTGATCACCGACGTGATCGCCTGGACCGTGCACCACGTCCCCAAGTGGAACCCGATCAACATCTGCAGCTACCACCTGCAGGAAGCCGGGGCGACGCCGACGCAGGAGGTCGCGTACGCGCTGTGCACCGCGATCGCCGTGCTCGACGCCGTCCGCGACTCGGGGCAGGTCGACGCGGCCGACATGGCCAAGGTCGTCGCGCGGATCTCCTTCTTCGTCAACGCCGGCGTCCGGTTCGTCGAAGAGATGTCGAAGATGCGCGCGTTCACCGCGCTCTGGGACGAGCTCACGCGGGACCGGTACGGCGTGACCGATCCCCAGGCCCGCCGGCTGCGGTACGGCGTGCAGGTCAACTCGCTCGGCCTCACCGAAGCCCAGCCGGAGAACAACGTCCAGCGGATCGTGCTCGAGATGCTCGCGGTGTCGCTCTCCCGCGGCGCCCGCGCCCGCGCGATCCAGCTGCCCGCGTGGAACGAGGCCCTCGGCCTGCCGCGGCCGTGGGACCAGCAGTGGGCGCTGCGGATGCAGCAGGTCCTCGCCTTCGAGACGGACCTGCTGGAGTACGAGGACATCTTCGACGGCTCGCACGTCATCCAGGCCAAGGTCGACGAGATCATGGCCGGTGCCCGCGAGGAGATCGCCCGCGTGCAGGACCTCGGCGGCGCGGTCGCCGCGGTCGAGAGCGGCTACATGAAGTCGCAGCTGGTCGCATCGCTGGCCGAGTACCGCCGGGAGATGGAGAACGGCGAACGGGTCCTGGTCGGCGTCAACAAGTTCGACACGACCGAGCCGTCACCGCTGCAGGCCGAAGGGGCGAAGGCGATCGAGACGATCGACCCCGCCGTCGAGAAGGCCGCCGTCACCGCCATCGAAGAGTGGCGCGACCAGCGTGACAACGACGCCGTCGAGCGGTCGCTGGCCACGCTGAAGGAACGCGCCCAGACCACGGAGAACCTCTTCGAGGCCACTGTGGACTGTGCGCGGGCCGGCGTGACCACCGGCGAGTGGGCCGGTGCGCTGCGCGAGGTGTTCGGCGAATACCGGGCACCCACCGGCGTTTCCGCCGCCGCGGTCGCCGGCGTGGGCGATCCCGAGCTGGAGCGGGTGCGCGCGCGGGTCCGGGAAACCGGGGCGGAGCTGGGCGAGCGGCTGCGCATCCTGGTCGGCAAGCCCGGCCTCGACGGGCACTCCAACGGCGCCGAGCAGGTCGCCGTCCGGGCGCGCGACGTCGGCTTCGAGGTCGTCTACCAGGGCATCCGGCTGACGCCCGAGCAGATCGTCGCCGCCGCGGTGCAGGAAGGCGTGCACGTCGTCGGGCTCTCCGTGCTCTCCGGTTCGCACCTCGAGGTCGTCCCGCACGTCGTCGACGGTCTGCGCGCCGCGGGGGCGGGCGACGTGCCGGTGATCGTCGGCGGCATCATCCCGCCGGACGATGCCGCGCTGCTCGCCGAACGCGGCATCGCCCGGGTGTTCACGCCCAAGGACTACGAGCTCACCGGGATCATGGACGGCATCGTCAGCCTGATCCGGGAGCGGCACGGCCTCAGCTGAGCGCGGCCAGGATGTCCTTTGTGGACTGCACGGTGGCGAAGCCGCCACCGTGCAGGTTGGTCGCCGTCGCGCGAGACAGCTCGCCGGCGGTGAGCACGCTGCCGTCGGGGCCTTCGAGGTCGAACGTGAACGTGGCGTCGAGGGCGAAAGTGACGTCGTAGCCGAGGTTCCCGCCCATCCGCGCGGTGGTCTCGCAGCAGAAGTTCGTCTGGATGCCGGCCACGACGAAGCTCGTGATGCCGCGCTTGCGCAGCCACGCGTCGAGGTCGACGTCGCCGATGAAGGCCGAGTTGACCTGCTTGCCGAACACCAGGTCCGGCCGGGCGCCGTCGAGTTCGGGCTTGAAGTCGTTGCCGGGCTGGCCGGGCCGCAGCGGCGAGCCGGGCTTCGGCGAATCGTGGTGCACGAGCACCACCGGCAGCCGCCGCTCCTGCCACGCGTCGAGCAGGGCCTTCATGTTCGCTTCGGCGCCCGGGTTGTTGCGCGGGCCCCAGAACTGCGGGTCGTCGAACCCGCGCTGGACGTCGATCAGGATGAGTGCCGGTTCGGTCATGCCGTCGAGTCTCGTGGTCTCCTCGGCGCCAGGGGAGTGGCAGAAGATGCGCGATGCGGTACTTTCCTGCCATGCGCACCATCGGCGTCCTCCTCCTGCCGGGCACCCGGATGTTCGACCTCGCGGTGATCGGCGAGGTCTGGGGCCAGGACCGGACCGACAGCGGGATCGGCCCGTTCACCCTCCGGCTGTGCAGCGTGGGCCGGGTGCGGACACCGGCGTCGCCGTTCGGTGACATCGCGGCCACGCACGGGCTCGCCGGGCTCGACGGCTGCGACCTCGTGCTGGCACCCGGCCGTGACGACCCGCTCGCGCCGGTGCCGCCGTCCGCCGTCGCGGCACTGCGCCGGGCGCACCGGGCGGGCGCGACCGTCGCCGGGCTGTGCTCCGGCGCGTTCACGCTGGCCGCCGCCGGCCTGCTCGACGGCCGTCCGGCGACCACGCACTGGCGCGACCTCGACGCCCTGGCCGGCGTCGCCCCGCGGGCGGACCTGCAGCGTGACGTGCTCTACACCGACGACGGCGGGATCCTGACGTCCGCCGGTGTCGTCGGCGGCCTCGACCTCTGCCTGTACCTGGTCCGGCGCGACCACGGCGCCGACGTCGCCGCCCGGCTGGCGCGCCGGCTGGTGATGCCACCGGCACGGGAGGGCGGTCAGCGCCAGTACGTCGACAACCCGGTGCCGCCGTCGGCGGCCCAGCCCGGTCTCGCGTCCACAATGGACTGGGCGCTGGCCCGCCTCGGCTCCGGCATCGGCGTCGAGGACCTGGTCGGGCACGCGCGGATGAGCGAACGGACGTTCCACCGCGAGTTCGCGGCGGCCGCCGGTGTCACGCCGGGGCGCTGGCTGCGCGTCCAGCGCGTCCGGTACGCGCAGCGCCTGCTGGAGACGACGGCGCTGCCGGTCGAGCGGGTCGCGCAGCGATCGGGGCTGGGCACGGCGGCCAACCTGCGCCGGCGGATGCGCGCCGAGGTCGGCGTCGGCCCGGACGGTTACCGGCGCACATTCCGGTCCGGAGGGGCTACGGTCGGGGAATGTACGAGCACCTCCTGATGAGCCGGGACGGCGACACCGTCACGATCACCATGAACCGGCCGGCGCGGCGCAACTCGCTGTCCGCGGACCACCTCGCCGAGCTGCTGAGCGCGTTCCGCGAGGCGGGGACGTCCGACGCGACCGGCATCGTGCTGGCCGGCGCGGGACCGGTGTTCTCCGCGGGACACGACTTCGGCGACGTGGCCAAGCGCGACCTGATGGGCGTGCGCGAGCTGCTCACGGTGTGCACGGACCTGATGAAGACGATGCAGTCGATCCCGCAGGTGGTCATCGCGCGGGTGCACGGCCTGGCGACCGCGGCGGGCTGCCAGCTCGTGGCGTCGTGCGACCTGGCCGTGGCCGCCGAGTCGGCGGGCTTCGCGCTGCCGGGCGGCAAGGGCGGCTGGTTCTGCCACACGCCGGCGGTGCCGGTGGCGCGCTCGATCGGCCGCAAGCGGCTGATGGAGCTGGCGCTGACGGGTGACGTCATCGACGCGGCGACCGCGCTCGACTGGGGCCTGGTCAACCGCGTGGTGCCCGACGAACAGCTCGACGACGCCGTCGGGGACCTGCTTTCGCGGGCGACGCGCGGCAGCCGGGCCAGCAAGTCGATGGGCAAGATGACGCTGTACGCCCAGCTCGACCGGCCCGAGGCCGACGCGTACGCGATCGCACTGGAGGTCATGGCGGCGGCGTCCCAGCTGTCCGGCGCCCGCGAAGGCATGGCGGCGTTCCTCGAGAAGCGCAAGCCCTCCTGGACCGACTGAACCCTCCCGGCTCCGGCCGGGTTTCGCCGTGGCCACGGACCGTACCATACGGTATGGTATGGCCATGGTGGGCAAACGGGAATGGCTGGACGCGGGACTGGTGCTGCTGGCGGAGCAGGGCGCGCCGTCGGTGACCATCGAACGGCTCACCGAACGCCTCGGGCTGTCGAAAGGCTCCTTCTACCACCACTTCAAAGGCATGAGCGGCTACCGCACCGCCCTGCTGGCGCACTTCGAGACCGAACGCACCACGCGGTTCGTGGAGCAGGCCGAAGCGGCCGAGGGTGACCGGCTGCGCGCGCTGCTGAGGCTCGTCCTGGCGCCCGGACCCGGGCCGGAACTGGAGATCGCCGTCCGGGCGTGGGCCCTGCAGGACGCCGAAGCCCGGGCGGTCCAGGAGCGCGTGGACTCGACCCGCGTGGCCTACCTGACCGAGATCAGCGGCGACGCCGGCCTCGCGCAGGCGCTGTACCTGGTCGTCGTCGGCGCGGGGCAGGTCGTGCCCCCGCTGACCGGGCGGCAGCTGAAGAACGCATTGGAACTCGTACTGGGGAGACGGAAATGACCGAGCCACACCTCGACGGCGCCGATTACGTCGAGTTCAAGGAGATCGAGAGCGAGAACAGCCTGCGCGAGTTCGTCGCGGGCGTCTTCGGCTGGTCGCCGGCCTGGGTGAAGGCCCTGTTCGGCGTCCGGTACGTGCTCGCCAAGGCGTTGCGGCTCGACACCGCGGCCATTCCGCGCACCGGCCGGCTCCGGCCCGAGGACGTCGGCTTCGCGCCCGGCGACCGGATCGCGTTCTTCACCGTCCGGTCCGGCGATCCGGAGCGGTACCTGGTGGCAGGCGTGGACGACAGCCACCTGACCGGCTACCTGACGTTCGAGGCGGTGCCGCGCGGCTTCCGGCTCGGCACGATCGTGCACTTCCACAACCGCGTCGGCCCGGCCTACTTCGCGCTGATCAAGCCGTTCCACCACCTGGTGATCCGCGGGATGCTCAAGGCCGGTGCCGCTCGGCCAGCATGAGCTGCGCCCACGCGGCGATCGACTGCGCGTCGGTGATGTCGCCCGCGAGGATCATCTTCTCGACGTCCGCCCGCGCGAACCACGCGCTGCGCATGTCCTGCTCCTCGTGCTCGCGCTCCGGCTCGCCCTCGGTGATGTCCGTGGCGAGGAACACCCAGCCGCGCTGGCTGCTCATGCCGGCGGCGACGTCGAGCTTGCCGAGCGGGACCATCGAGCCGGCGCTCAGCCCGGTCTCCTCGCGCAGTTCCCGCACGGCGAGCTCGGCCGGCGGCACGTCGGCCAGGTCCGGCGCGGTGCCCTGGGGGAACTCCCAGCGCCGCTCGCCGAGCGGGTAGCGGAACTGCTCGACCAGCCGGAACCGGTCGCCGTCCTGGGCGATGACCAGCGCGTACGCCGGCTTGTCGATCACGCCGTAGATGCCCGGCGAGCCGTCGGAGCGGCGGATCTCGTCCTCCCGCACCGTCATCCAGTTGTTCCGGTACACCTCGCGGGACGCGACACGCTGAATGGGGTCCACGCGCCCAGTATCACCGACCCTGTCCTACCCTCCTCGGGTGCGTCTCGTGATCGCGCGGTGCCAGGTCGACTACGCCGGCCGGCTCACCGCCCACCTGCCGATGGCCACCCGCCTGCTGCTCGTCAAGTCCGACGGCTCGGTGTCGGTGCACTCCGACGACCGTGCGTACAAGCCGTTGAACTGGATGAGCCCGCCCTGCTGGCTGATCGAGGACGGCAAGCTCTGGATCGTCGAGAACAAGCAGGGCGAGAAGCTGGTGATCTCGATCGAAGAGGTCTTCCACGACTACTCGCAGGCCTTGGGCGCCGAACCGGGCTTGCAGAAGGACGGCGTCGAAGCGCACCTGCAGGAACTGCTGGCCGAGCACATCAAGACCCTCGGCGACGGCTACACCCTGGTCCGCCGCGAATTCCCCACGGCGATCGGCCCGGTCGACATCATGGCCCGCGACGCCGACGGCAAGTCGGTGGCGGTCGAGATCAAGCGCCGCGGCGAAATCGACGGCGTCGAGCAGCTGACGCGCTACCTGGAACTGCTCAACCGCGACCCGCTGCTGGCGCCGGTGCAGGGCGTCTTCGCGGCCCAGATCATCAAGCCGCAGGCCCGGACGCTGGCCGAGGACCGCGGCATCCGCTGCTTGACACTGGACTACGACGAGCTCCGCGGCATCGAGTCCGACGAGTTCCGGCTGTTCTGACGTGCGGCCGGGCCGGTACGTCCACTACAAGGGCGGCGAGTACGAGGTGCTCGGCGTGGCCCGGCACAGCGAGACCGAAGAGGAACTCGTGGTGTACCGGGCGCTCTACGGCGAGCGCGGGCTGTGGGTCCGCCCGGCGGCGATGTTCACCGAGACCGTGGAGACACCGGCCGGCCGGGTTCCGCGGTTCCGGCGGGTGGCGGACTGACCCCGGCCCGTTGAAAAATTGACCCTCCGGCTGCCCGAAGGGGCGGGTCTCGGTGCCGATACCGAATCGATGCCAAAATCGACGTATCTGATTCGCTGATTGTTGCTCCGCCAGGAAATCGTTAACCCGATAGGCGGGCGCGCAGTGGGGAGATACTTTCTCGCCGCTATTTATGCGCTGTTCGGGTGAGTTCGGGTTCTTATTCGCCGGGGTCGTGCGACACTCGATTCGAGGGGTTCCGCCGGTGCGTCCGGCGTGGCCGGAGGGTGGTGCGCTAGGCCGTCTTTCTTCGTCGTGCCAACGTTTCAGTCCGCCTTCGAGCTCGTGGTGCGCATGTCATCCGGCCGACGTGCGCGCATTTTCGACTGCACGGAGGAGGAAGTCATGCGTTATCGCCCACTCGGTTCCGATCCGGCTGACCCGCGCCTTGGCCGGTTCATTCCGGACGACTGGCGGCACGTGGAAAGGTATCCGCTCGGCGCGCTGGCCGAGGAAGACCGGCCCACCCGGTCGCCGGTCGTGATCGGGGTCAACTGGTACTCGGCGTTCGACCAGCCGGAACAGGACGAGAAGTCCGGCGAGTTCTTCATCGCCAAGGCCGGCGTCAAGAAGCTCGGCCACATCCGCGGCGGCCACTGCGTGTGCCTCGAGCCGGGCGGCACCCCGGACACCGACGCCTGGTACGCGTTCTACGATCAGGGCCACGAAGGCGCCTGCGTCGGCTTCGGCTGGTCGCGGTGCATGTCGATCTTCAACGGCAGCGAGTACGTCGCCCGCTGGCTCTGGGACACGGCCAAGAAGCGCGACGAGTGGCCCGAGACCAACCCCGGCGACGAGAACGGCACGTCGGTCCGGGCCGCGGCCGAGGTGCTCAAGGACAGCGGGCACGTCCTGTGGGACGAGTCCTACGCGAACGACGACTGGCAGGCCCGGGAGAAGTACACGCCCGAGGCCAAGCAGGGCATCAAGGCGTTCCGCTGGGCGAAGTCGGTCGACGACGTGCACTCGGTGCTCGCCAACCCGCGTGCCGACGAGCTCGGTGCCGTGCCGCTGCTCAATTCCTGGGGCCCGGGCTTCCCGCACCGCACCTACCTGCCCGACGCGGTGCTCGCCAAGCTGATCGAGGAGGACGGCGAGATCGCGGTACCGACCGATCAGTGAGTCCAGCCGCTCCCGCGGCGCAAGAACGAGGGCGCGTTTCCCCTGGTGGTGACCGGGGGAGGCGCGCCCTCCGGCCTTTGTGGACACGTCAGCGTGCCGAGCCTGAATCCATGCAGTACTGTCCCGATCCGACAGGGTGCTGGTGATTCCTGTCGGTTGTTGTCCTGTTCGACTCGTACTGTTTCAAGCAGTACTGCCGGAGGTGGGTCGGGTGCTCGTCCTAGCCGATGCGAACCTGCGACTCGACGCGAGCGCGATCGACTACATCGAATTGGCGTTCTACTTCGTGCTCGTGCTCGGCATCGGGTACCTGGCGCGGCGGCAGGTGTCGAGCAGCCTCGACTTCTTCCTGTCCGGCCGGTCGCTGCCCGCCTGGGTCACCGGCCTGGCGTTCATTTCGGCGAACCTCGGCGCGGTCGAAGTCATGGGCATGTCGGCGAACGGGGCCAAGTACGGCCTGCCGACCGTGCACTACTTCTGGATCGGCGCCATCCCGGCGATGCTGTTCCTCGGCATCGTGATGATGCCCTTCTACTACGGCTCGAAAGTCCGCAGCGTTCCCGAATTCATGCGGCGGCGCTTCGGTAAGCCGGCCCACCTGGTCAACGGCGTCAGCTTCGCCGCCGCCCAGATCCTGATCGCGGGCGCGAACCTCTTCCTGCTGGCCAGCGTCGTCAAGCTGCTCCTCGGCTGGCCGCTGTGGGTGTCGATCGTCGTCGCCGCCGCGATCGTGCTCTCCTACACCGCGCTCGGCGGCCTCTCCGCCGCGATCTACAACGAGGTCCTGCAGTTCTTCGTCATCGTCATCGCGCTGGTGCCGCTGACGATCATCGGCCTGGTCAAGGTCGGTGGCTGGCAGGGCCTGGTCGACAAGGTCACCAACAGCCCGGGCGGCACCGCACAGCTGCACTCGTGGCCCGGTGACAACCTGACCGGCTTCGGCAACAACATCCTGTCGATCCTCGGCATCGTGTTCGGCCTCGGATTCGTGCTCTCCTTCGGTTACTGGACGACGAACTTCGTCGAAGTCCAGCGCGCGATGGCGTCGAAGAGCATGTCGGCCGCGCGGCGCACCCCGATCATCGGCGCGTTCCCGAAGATGCTGGTCCCGTTCATCGTGATCATCCCCGGCATGATCGCCGCGGTCACCGTGTCCGAGTACGTGAAGGACAAGCAGGTCCTGCTCGACGGGGGCACCGCGGAAAGCGGCGTCACGTTCAACAACGCGCTCCTGCTGCTGATGCGCGACCTGCTCCCGAACGGCATGCTCGGCATCGCCATCGCCGGTCTGCTCGCTTCGTTCATGGCCGGCATGGCGGCCAACCTGAGCTCGTTCAACACGGTCTTCACCTACGACATCTGGCAGACCTACGTCCAGAAGGACAAGCCGGACCACTACTACCTGAACCTGGGCCGCATCGTGACGTCGGCCGGCACGATCCTCGCGATCGGCACGGCGTTCATCGCGTCGCAGTCCAGCAACATCCTGGACTACCTGCAGGACCTGTTCTCGTTCTTCAACGCGCCGCTGTTCGCGACCTTCATCCTCGGCATGTTCTGGAAGCGGATGACGCCGCACGCCGGCTGGAGCGGCCTGGTGCTCGGCACCGCGTCCGCGATCACCGTCTGGGGCCTGTCGAAGGCCGGGGTGCTGGGCCTGACCGGCCAGGGCATCAGCTTCGTCGCCGCGGGGACCGCGTTCGTCGTCGACATCGTGGTGAGCGTCGCCGTCTCGCTGGCGACCCGGCCGAAGCCGGACGAGGAGCTGGTCGGCCTGGTCTACTCGCTCACGCCGAAGGAAACCCGCCGGCACGACTCGACCGGCGAAAACGCGGGCTGGTACCGCAAGCCGGGCCTGCTCGCGGGCATCGTGCTCGTCCTGACCATCGCCCTGAACGCCATCTTCTAGGAGGCCGGAATGGCTACCGAATCGCAGCCGCGCGCCCACAAGGCCGGCGCCTTCGACATCCGGCTGATCATCGCCCTGCTGATCGGCGTCTACGGCGTCATCCTCACCGTCATGGGCATCGGCTTCACGTCCGACGAGGACATCAAGAAGGCGGCCGACGTCAACATCAACCTGTGGGCCGGGATCGGCATGCTGGTGGTCGCCGCGCTGTTCGTCACCTGGGCCCTGGTCCGGCCGCTCGTCGTGCCGGCGGAGACCGAGAGCGACGACACAACGGCCGTCGCCGGCGAATAACCGGGTTGTCCGGACAGCGGCGCACACCGGCAGCTACCGTGCTCGGCGTGTTCCCCGACGTTCGGCGCCGCCGTCTCCCGAAGCTGTTCCTGCTGGTCACCGCGCTCGCGCTGCCCCTGACGGCGTGCGGCCCGGACCTCGGCAAGTCCAACTTCGCCCGGACGACGGTGCCCGCGGCGGCCGGCTCCGGCCAGGTCGCCGACGGCCCGATCACCGACGCCGCCGTGGCGGCGGATGTGCTCCGCACGATCCAGCCGTGCCAGTTCCTGACGAAGGCCGCCCTCGGCGCCCGGGGCCTCGGTACGGTCGAGAACGATCCGTCGCCGTCGTCCATCGCCTTCGACACCTGCAGCAACAAGGTGAAGGACCCGGGCGGCAAGGAGATCCGGTTCGAGCTCGAGATCGGCAGCACGGTGGCGCCGCGGGCCGACAAGACGGCCGGGGTGGTCGGCGGGCTGCCGCTGCGCGTGAACAAGACGGGCGACACCGACTGCACCGTCGCGGCGATGACGGCGCTGAACCCGGACGTGGCGCTCACGGTGTCGGTCACCTACACCGGTGATCCCTGCCGTCCCGGCCAGGCGTTCGTCGACTCCGTCGTCCGGACGCTGCACAACTCGCCGGAGAAGTACTCGACGCCCACGGGCACGGTGCTGACCGCCGATCCGTGCGCGATGGCCGACACCGCGGCGGTGACCGCGGCCGTGCCGGCGGCGAAGCCCGCGCCCTCGGGCCTGCACTCGTGCGAGTGGCGGGACCGGGGCCCGGCGGTGACGGTCGGGTTCCGGCCGGGCCTGCCGCCGCTGGTCGGCGACGGTTACTCCAAGGTGGACCTCGGCAACGGCGTGACCGGCTTCCAGAAGCAGGCGAGCGGGGGTTCGGCGCGGTGCCAGGTCGAGTGGCAGCACCGGCCGTGGCAGGGCGACGACGTCGAACTGGCCCAGGTGGACTACCAGGGCTATGCCGACAACGACAGCGATCCGTGCGGCAAGGCGGTGGCCGTCGCGAAGAACGTGGTCACCAAGCTCCCGCAACCCTGATCCGCCTTGATCTGGCGGCGGGCCGCGCGGAGAGGTAGGAAGGACACCCCACCCGCCGATGTGCCGGAGGCTGCCGTGAAGAAGATCATCAACGATCCGGCGAACGTGGTCGCCGAGTCGCTGCGGGGGCTCGCCGCCGCGCACGCCGACATCCTCCGCGTCCAGTACGAGCCGGACGTCGTGATCAGAGCCGACGCGCCGGTCGCGGGCAAGGTCGCCGTCATCTCCGGTGGCGGGTCCGGGCACGAACCGCTGCACGGCGGCTTCGTCGGCCAGGGCATGCTCGCCGCCGCGGTCCCCGGCGCGGTGTTCACCTCGCCGACGCCGGACGCGGTGCAGGCCGCGGTCACCGCGACCACCGGCGAAGCGGGCGCGCTGCTCATCGTGAAGAACTACACCGGCGACGTGCTGAACTTCGAGACGGCCGCCGAGCTCGCCGCCGCCGAGGGCCTCGAGGTGCGCAGCGTCGTGATCGACGACGACGTCGCGGTCAAGGACTCGACGTACACCGCGGGCCGCCGCGGGGTGGGCGGCACCGTGCTGCTGGAGAAGATCACCGGCGCCGCCGCCGAGCGCGGCGACTCGCTCGACGCCGTCACCGCGCTGGCGCAGAAGGTGATCGGCCAGGTCCGGTCGATCGGCGTCGCCCTCACCGCGCCGACCGTGCCGCACGCCGGCACCCCCAGCTTCGACCTCGACGAGAACGAGATCGAGTTCGGCATCGGCATCCACGGCGAGCCCGGCCGCGAGCGGATCCCGGCCGAGCCGGCCGACGAGCTGGTGGCACGGATGGTCGAGGCGGTCGTTTCGGACCTGCCGTTCGCCTCGGGCGACCGCGTGCTGCTGTTCACCAATTCGATGGGCGGCACCCCGCTCGTCGAGCTCTACCTGGCCCACGGCATCGCCGAGCGGCTGCTGGCCGACCGGGGGATCGTGGTCGAACGCCGGCTGGTCGGCCCGTACATCACCAGCCTCGAGATGCAGGGGATGAGCTTGACGTTGCTCAAACTGGACGACGAGCTGACCGAGCTCTGGGACGCACCGGTCAACACCGCGGCCCTGCGGTGGGCGCTCTGATGGCCTGCACGGCCGACGGGGTCGCGGCGGCGGTGCGGGCCGCCGCGGCGGTGGTCGCCGAGCACCGCGCGGAACTGATCGACCTCGACCGCGCGATCGGCGACGGCGACCACGGCGAGAACCTGAACCGCGGCTTCGCGGCCGTCGTCGCGGCGCTGGATTCCGCTGTTCCGGACACCCCCGGCGGCGTGCTGAAGCTCGTCGCGACGACGTTGATCTCCAAGGTCGGCGGAGCCGCGGGCCCGTTGTACGGCACGGCTTTCCTGCGTGCCTCGGCCAAGCTGGGCCCGGCCGCCGAGCTCGACGTCCCGGCGCTGCTCGACGCGTTGCGCGCGGGCCTCGAAGGTGTCCAGGCCCGCGGCAAGGCCGTGGCCGGCGACGCGACCATGGTCGACGCCCTGATCCCCGCGGTCGCGGCCGCGGAGAAGGCGGCCGGGGACGGCGGGGACGTCGCCGCGTTGCTGACCGCGGCGGCCGACGCGGCCGACACCGGTGCCGAGTCCACAGTGGACCTGGTGCCGCGGAAGGGCCGGGCGTCCTACCTCGGCGAGCGCGCGGTCGGCCACCTCGATCCCGGCGCCCGGTCGTCGGCGCTGCTGCTGCGCGCGTTCGCGGAGGCCGCCCGGTGAGCGTGGGAATCGTGCTCGTGTCGCACAGTGCGAAGCTCGCCGAAGGCCTGGCCGAGCTGGCCGCCCAGATGGCGCCGGACGTCACCATCCTCCCGGCAGGCGGCCTCTCCGACGGCTCGATCGGCACGGACTACGACGAGGTCGTCGCCGCCACCCAGCGCGCCGACTCCGGCGACGGCGTCGTGCTGCTCTACGACCTGGGCAGCGCGCAGATGACGGCCGAGCTCGCCGTCGAATCACTGGCCGACCCCTCGGCCGCGGTCGTCGCGGACGGCCCGCTGGTCGAGGGCGCGATCGCGGCGGCGGTCGCCGCGCAGGCGGGGCAGGACCGCAAGGCGGTGGCCGAGGCCGCCGCGGCGGCCGGCCTCCCCGAGGACCTGGCCCCGGCCGAGGCTCCGGCCGATTCCGCCGAAATCGAACTGGAGCTGCACAACGAGGTCGGGCTGCACGCCCGGCCCGCCGCGGTGCTGGTGCGCACGCTCAGCGAGTTCGACGCCGAGGTGACGGTCCGGCTCGGCGATCAGGAGGCCGACGGACACAGCGTCCTGGCCCTGATGTCGCTCGGCGCGCGCCAGGGCGACCGGATCCGCGTGCGAGCGCGCGGGCCGCAGGCTTCCGCCGCGCTGGAGAAGGCGAAGGAGCTGGTGGACGGCAATTTCGGCGAGTGAAGCCGGGCGCTCGGCCGGGTGACTTGAGCGGTACTGACTCGATTCCGTCTGGGCTTCCGGCGGTCCCGTGTGGGAGAGTCGGGGCAATTACCAGCGAGTAACATCTCTGGAGGCCTCGATGGTGCGGGACATTTCGACGGTCGGTGTGGTCGGCCTGGGCACCATGGGGGCCGGGATCGCCGAAGTGCTCGCGCGCAGCGGACTCGACGTCGTCACGGTCGAACTCGACGAAGCGGGCGTCGCGCGCGGCCGCGGCCACCTCGAGCACTCCACCGAACGGGCGCTCTCCGGCGGCAAGCTGGACGCGCCCGGGCGGGCGGCGCTGCTGGACCGGATCCACTACAGCACGTCGCTGTCGGATCTGTCCGAAGTGGATCTGGTGATCGAGGCGATCCCGGAGAGCCTCGAGCTGAAGGCCGAGGTCTTCGCCGAGCTGGACAAGATCACCCGGCCCGAAGTGGTCTTCGCGTCCAACACGTCTTCGCTGTCGATCACCGAGATCGGCGTGCACACCGCGCGGCCCGGCAAGGTCGTCGGCATGCACTTCTTCAACCCGGCGCCGGTGCTGAAGCTCGTCGAGATCGTCAAGACGGTGGTGACCGAGCCGGACGTGGTCGCCGAAGTCGTCGAGTTCGCCGAGCGGCTGGGCAAGGTGCCGGTGGTGATCGGCGACCGCGCCGGGTTCATCGCCAACGCGCTGCTCTTCGGTTACCTCAACCACGCGGTGCGGATGTACGAGCAGCGCTACGCCACCCGCGAGGACCTCGACGCCGCGATGCGCTTCGGCTGCGGCTACCCGATGGGCCCGCTCGCGCTGCTCGACCTGATCGGGCTGGACACCGCGAACGAAATCCTCGACACGATGTACCACCAGTCCCGCAACCGCCTGCACGCGCCCGCGCCGCTGCTCAAGCAGATGATCACGGCGGGTCTGCTGGGCCGCAAGACCGGCCGGGGCTTCTACACCTACGACGCCCCGGACTCGCCCACCGTGGTCTCCTCCGGTGTCGTGTCCACAGTGGAGGGTGTCCCGCCACGCCCGGTGGCGCGGGTCGGCGTGGTCGGCACCGGCACGATGGCCACCGGCATCGCGGAGGTGTTCGCCAAGCGCGGCCTCGACGTCGTGCTGCGCGCCCGGAGCCTCGAGAAGGCGCAGGCGTCGGTGGCTCGCGTCAAGAAGTCACTCGACAAGGCCGTGGTCAAGGGCAAACTGTCCGAAGAGGACGCCGCGGCGGCACTGGCGCGGATCACCCCGGTGACCGACTTCGAGGCACTGGCCGACGTCGACCTGGTCATCGAAGCGGTGGCCGAGGAATTGCCGGTCAAGCAGGCGGTGTTCGCGGCGCTGGACGAAGTGGTCCGCCCGGGCGCGGTCCTGGCGACGACGACGTCTTCGCTGCCGGTGATCGAGTGCGCCGCCTCGACGTCCCGGCCGTCCGACGTGGTCGGCCTCCACTTCTTCAACCCGGCCCCCGTGATGAAGCTGGTCGAGGTGGTGTCGACGATCGCGACGGCCCCGGACGTGGTGGCAACGGCGAGCGCGGTCTGCAAGGCGGTGGGCAAGCACGCGGTGCACTGCGGCGACCGCGCGGGCTTCATCGTCAACGCGCTGCTGTTCCCGTACCTCAACGACGCGGTGAAGATGCTTGAAGCCCACTACGCGGGCGCGAACGACATCGACACGGCCATGAAGGTCGGCTGCGGCCTGCCGATGGGCCCGTTCGAGCTGCTGGACGTCGTCGGCCTCGACGTCTCCCTGGCCATCCAGCGGACGCTGTACAACGAGTTCCGCGAGGAAGGCTTCGCGCCGGCGCCGCTGTTGGAGCACCTGGTGACCGCGGGGCGGCTGGGCCGGAAGACCGGGAAGGGCTTCAAGGACTACTGATCAGCGCTCGGCCACCTCGCCGAGGACCGGTTTCACGTCGAGCACCGGGGTGCCGTCGATGGCTTCCGAGCCCGTGACCGTGAGCGCGGCGCCCTCGATCGCCGTCACCGTGACCGTGTGGAGGCCGATCGGGTTCGGGCGGTCCGGCGAGCGCGTCGAGAACACGCCGGTGCTCGGGCGGTCGCGGTCGCCGCGGGGGTGGACCGCCTGGACGTCGCGGTCCGCCTCGTGCAGCCAGGTCAGGAGGATCAGGCGGTCGCCCGGCCGCAGGTCGGCCGCCGCCGGGGTGAACTCCGGGGCGAAGACCACCCGGGACGGCGGCGCGCCCTCGTCGCCCTGCTTCGGGGCCGCCGAGCGGTCCGTCAGGGGCGACTCGATGTGCGCCACCGGGCGCACCTGGTAACTCGTCACCGGTAATAGCCCTCGACCGGCACGCGGGCCTCGTCGAACAGCGCCGGGCCCTCCGACTCGTACCCCCAGGTGACCGGCGGCCGCAGCGTGAGGAACTGTTCCGTCGACAGCGCGTAGACGACGCGGCCGAGCCCGGACCGCTCGATCGCGCCGGTGCACATCCCGCACGGCTGCGTGCTGGTGAACATCGTCGTGGCCGCCGCGGTCTCCGGGTCCAGGTTCTGCGCCGCCCAGCGGGCCAGCTTCAGTTCCGGGTGGGCCGTGATGTCGTTGTCGGTCAGCGAGGTGTTGCGGTCTTCGGCCAGGATCTTGCCGTCGGCGTCGGCCAGCAGGGAGCCGAACGGCGGGTTGCCGTGTTCCTCGCGCGCTTCGCGGGCGAGCTCGATCGCCCGCCGCAGCAGGGTTTCTTCGGTGTCCTTCACCGGTTCTCCTTCCAGGACGCGGCCACCGCCGCGAGGTCTCGCCACGCCACCTCCGGGCGCAGCGTTTCGGCCGGGTCCGAGTCGAACGGGTCGAGCACGACGGTGTCCGCCCCCATCGCCCGCAACTGCGCCAGATCGTCGATGACCTGCTCGAGCGTTCCTTCGCCGGCCCGCCGCTCCGGCCCGGTCACCGGCGCCGCCGTCACGCGCAGCAGGATCCGTGGCGCGAACGCGGGTAGCGGCCGGTCGCCCGCCAGCTTTTCCAAGCGCCCCAGCGTTTCCCGGAACCCGGCCATCGTCAGCCGCAGCGGGTGCCACGCGTCGCCGAGCTCCACCGCCCGGCGCAGCCCGGCGTCGCTGTGCCCGCCCAGCCACAGCGGGATCGGATCCACGCGGTAGTCGTCGCGCTCGGCCCACGCCGCGCGGATCGTCCGCAGGTACTCGCCGGTGAGCTTGCCCCGCTGCTCGAACGGCACCCCCAGCGCGTCGAACTCCTGCTTCGCCCAGCCGATCCCGGCGCCGAGCACGAGCCGGCCGCCGCTCAGCTCGTGCAGGTTCGCCGCCATCCGCGCCACCAGCAGCGGATGCCGGTACGGCACCACCAGCACGGTGGTGCCCAGCCGCACCCGCTGCGTGACTCCGGCCAGCCACGACAACGTCGTGAACGGCTCGTAGAACGGCGCGGGGTACTGCCCGGCGACGTCCGGCGTGATGGCGACGTGGTCGGACACCATCAGCAGGTCGTAGCCCAGCCCCTCCACCGTCTGCGCCCAGGCGCGCAGCACGCCCGGGTCCGTGCCGGGCCCGAAGTTGGGGACGTTCACGCCGATCTTCACCGCAAAAGGCTATCGGCGGCCGAGCCAGGACCGGAAGGGATTGGTCACGGCGTTCGGCCCGTTCCGCCGTGGATCCCACGGTATGTTCGGCGGATGACCGAGAGTCTCGATCCGACGGACTGGGCCATCCTGGCCGAGCTCCAGCGCGACGCCCGGTTGCCGCTCACCGAGCTCGGCCGCCGGGTGAACCTCAGCGCGTCCGCGGCGACCGAACGGCTCCGGCGGCTCGAGACCGCCGGCGTGATCAGCGGCTACCGCGCGGAAATCGACCTCGCCAAGGTCGGCTACCCGGTGCTCGCCGTGGTCCGGCTCAAGTACCCGGGCAGCCGCCACGAGCCGCTGCACACGCTGCTCGGCGAGCGCTCCGAGATCCTCGAATGCCTGCGCACCACCGGCGACGACTGCTACACGCTCAAGATCGCCGCGGCCTCCATGGCCCACCTCGAGCACACCATGGACGAGCTCGCGCAGTTCGGCAGCACCACCACGAACGTCGTCTACAGCCAGACATTGCCCTACCGCGGACCGCGGGAGCCCGCCCGTGACCTCGACGCCTGAGCGCATCGTCGTCGTCGGCGTGACGGGCTCGGGCAAGTCGACGCTCGCGGCCCGGATCGCCGAGCGCACCGGCCTGCCCTACCACCCCGCGGACGACATCTGCTGGCAGCCGGGCTGGGTCGGCACTCCTGACGAAGAACAGCGGCGCCGGATCGCCGAGGTGTGCGCGCAGGAGCGCTGGGTCCTCGACGCCGTCTACAACTCGTGGCAGGACCTCGTCCTGCCCCGCACGCAGCTGGTCGTGGGCCTCGACTACCCGCGCTGGCTTTCGCTGGGCCGCCTGGTGCGCCGGACGCTGGTGCGGACGGTGACACGCAAGCGGATCTGCAACGGGAACGTCGAGTCGGTGCGCCAGGTGTTCTCCGCCGACTCGATCGTCCGCTGGCACTTCAGGTCGTTCGCGCGCAAGCGGGCCCGCATCCGGGCGTGGGCCGTCGAGTCGCCCGGCCCGGTCGTCGTCCGGCTGACGTCCCCGCGCGAGACCCGCCGGTGGCTCGAGAGCCTCTGAGCTCAGGTGCCCGGCGGCAGCAGCGGACCGCCGCTCCAGTGCTGGAACACCAGGTTGGTGTGGACCCGGGCGACCTCGTCCCGCGCGGTCAGCTCGTCGAGGACCAGCCGCTGCAGCTCCCCGGCGGAGCTGGTCGCGACGTGCGCGAGGAAGTCGTCCGGCCCGGTCAGGTGGTAGACCGCCCGCACCTCCGGCAGGGAGAGCAGGTGCTCGATGAACGGGTCGACCAGCGGCCGCCGGTGCGGGCGGACCTGGACGAACAGGAAGGCCTCCAGCGGCCGCCCGAGCTTCGCCGCGTCGACCGACGCGTGCTGGCCGGTGATCACGCCGGTGTCCCGCAGCCGGGCGACGCGGTCCAGGCACGTCGACGGCGCGATGCCGACCGCGGCCGCCAGGTCCTTGTTGGTGACCCGGGCATCGTTCTGCAGCAGCCGCAGGATTTCGAGATCCACCGGACTCAGTTCGACAGAATCGGACATCGCCGAATGATATCCGAGAGTGTTGCTCCTGGTCCGGTGAAAGCTCGACCATGCTGGCATGACTTCCTCGCTGCGCACGCGGGCCGTCCACGCCGGCCGTGACGATCTCACGGACCTCGGCGTGCACGCCGCTCCGCTCGACCTGTCCACGACCTACCCGTCCCGCGACAGTGCCGCCGAAGCCGCCCGGATCGACGCCTTCGCCGCCGGCGCCGAGCTCGACGGCCCGCCGATCTACGGGCGGGTGGGCAACCCGACCGTCGAACGGTTCGAGCGCGCGCTCGCCGAGCTCGAAGGCTTCGACCACGGCGTCGCGTTCGCCAGCGGCATGGCCGCCGTCTCGGCCTGCCTGCTTTCCGCGGTGGCGCAAGGGAAACGGCACGTCGTCGCGGTGCGCCCGCTCTACGGCTGCAGTGACCACCTGCTCGAGTCCGGGCTGCTCGGCACGGAGGTCACCTGGGCCGCACCCGGCGCCGTCACCGCCGCGCTGCGGCCGGACACCGGGCTGGTGTTCGTCGAGACGCCGGCGAACCCGACCCTGGCCGAGGCGGACATCGCCGAGCTGGCCCGTGCTTGTGGCGACGTGCCTCTCCTGGTGGACAACACGTTCGCCACCCCGGTCCTGCAGCGCCCCGGCCGCCACGGCGCCCGGCTGGTGCTGCACAGCGCGACGAAGTTCCTCGGCGGCCACGGCGACGTGATGGGCGGGATCGTCGCGTGCGACGCGCCGGAAGCCGCCCGGCTGCGCCAGATCCGCTTCGCCACCGGCGGCGTGCTGCACCCGCTCGCCGGATACCTGTTGCTGCGCGGGCTTTCCACGCTGCCGCTGCGCGTCAACGCCGCCTCCGCGACCGCGGCGACGCTGGCGTCACGGCTCCGCGAGCACCCGGCCGTGACCGCCGTCCACTACCCGCGGATCGGCGGCCCGCTGGTGGCGTTCGAGGTCGGCGGCGACCCGCACGCCCTGATCGCGGCGGTCCGGCTGATCACGCCGGCCGTCAGCCTCGGCAGCGTCGACACGCTGATCCAGCACCCGGGCTCGATCAGCCACCGGATCGTCGACGAGGGCGACCGCCAAAGCGCCGGCGTGTCCGACCAGCTGATCCGGATGTCCGTCGGTTTGGAGGACGTCGAGGATCTGTGGGCCGATCTGGAGCAGGCGCTGAAGGTCGGCTGAGCCTGGTCAGCCGCAGCAGCCGCCACCGCAGCAGCCGCCGCCGGCCGGGGCCGCGGGACCGCTCGCGGCCCCGGTGAGGGCGACCGTGGTGAGCAGCTTGACGGTGTCGGCGTGGCCCTCCGGGCAGGCCGCCGGCGCACTGGATTCGCTCATCGGGCGCAGGAGCTCGAAGGTCTCGGTGCACTCGCGGCAGCGGTAGGCGTAGGTCGGCATGCCGCGATTATCGCCGGAGGCGCCCGGGGATGGGAAGCTGGGCGCGTGCAGCCGCCCTCGCTCGCCGACGTCCCGCACCTCGGCCAGGTCGTCCCGTCCCTGCTCGCCGCGCTCGGGGTGCCCGGCTGCGGGAACGTTCTGGCGTTGCCGGAGGCCCGCAGCGCCGGCGTGCTGCTGGTCGACGGGCTCGGCTGGGAGCTTCTCGCCGAGCACGCCGCGGACGCCCCGGTGCTGACCGAGCTCGCCCGCGAGCCGCTGCGCGTGGGCTTCCCGTCGACGACGGCCGCCGGGGTCGCCGCGATCGGCACCGGGCTCGCGTCCGGCGAGCACGGGATGGTCGGCTACACCTTCGAGATGCCCGGCACCGGCGTGCTCAACGCGTTGCGCTGGTGCAGCCACGAAGACGGCAGCGATCTGCGCGGCGCCCTCCCGCCCCGCGAGGTCCAGCCGCTGCCGACGACCTTCGAGCGGGCCGCCGCGGCGGGCATCGACGCGGCCGTGGTGTCCTCGGCCAAGTTCCGCGACACGGCCTTGACGCTGGCCACCCAGAGCGGGGCGCAGTACGCCGGGGTCCACGCGCTCGGCGACCTCGCCGCGCGGACGTTGTCGGTGCTGGACGGGCGCGCGTTCTGCTACGCCTACCACAGCGAACTCGACTTGCTGGGCCACGTCTACGGCCCCGGCTCGGCCGCCTGGCGCATGCAGCTGCGGCAGATCGACCGGCTCGTCGAGTCCCTTGTGGACGGTCTGCCGTCCGGAGCGCTGCTCGCCGTGGTGGCCGACCACGGGATGGTGACCGTCGAGGACAAGCTCGACCTCGAAGACGCCCCGGAGCTGCTGGCCGGCGTCCGCACGTTCGGGGGCGAGGTCCGCGCACGGCACGTCTACACCGAGCCGGGCGCGGCCGCGGACGTCCTCGCGGCCTGGCGGGAGGTGCTCGGCGAGCGGGCCTGGGTGCGCTCGCGCGAGGAGGCGGTCGCCGAGGGCTGGTTCGGGCACACGGTGAGCGACCGGGTCCTGCCGCGCATCGGCGACGTCGTCGCCGCGGCCCGGGACGGGTTCGGGATGGTCCGGGGGCTCGCGGAGGCCGTGGAGACGTCGCTGGTCGGGCAGCACGGGTCGTTGACCAGTGCCGAGCAGCTGGTGCCGCTGGCGTTGGCCCAGGGGTAGGCCGTACCCGGGTGGACGACACGCGTGCCTGGGTGGACGACACGCGTGTGGAGTTGCCCCGGTGGGGCGGACACGGGGTTTTAGGCAGCTGGGGCCTGAACGTAGCTGTTTCGGGCTTCGGCTG
>NZ_CP100416.1:8698841-8861247 GCF_026017845.1 Amycolatopsis mediterranei | reverse complement strand
GCGCGACATCAGGACATCCTCCCTCCAGACCACTGTCTGGAATCAAGGTGTCCGGCCCCACGGGGCAACTCCACGTGCCTGGGTGGACGACACGCGTGCCTGGGCGGACGACACGCGTGCCTGGGCGGACGACACGCGTTCTCGGGTGCCGGATTGCGTGCCTCCGCGGTCGGATTGCGTGCCAGGAGGGGTTGGTTTGCGTACCCGGAGAGGTCGGCTGGCGTGCTTGGGCGGGCATCACTCGTGACTGGGCGGGCATCTCGCGTGATTGGGGAGGCATCACGCGTGACTGGGCGGGCATCGCGGGTGATGGGAGGGTGGCGGCGGGCGGGGTAGGGGGCCGTTACCGTTTGGGAGTGCCACGACGTAACCGTCCCGGCCGCCGTTCGGACGGTGGGCCGCCCGAACGTGACCTCGGTGCCGCCACCGGGTGGGCGCGGGCCGAGTCCGGCACCGACGGGGACTGGCTCGTGCGGACCGTGCCCGGGAGCCAGGCGACCAAGTTCTACCGCTGTCCCGGTTGTGACCACGAGATCCGGCCCGGCACGCCGCATCTGGTGGTGTGGCCCGCCGACGAGACCGGGTCGGTCGCCGACCGCCGGCACTGGCACCGGGCCTGCTGGGAAGCGCGCGCCCGGCGGCGGCCGCAGCGCCGGTGGTGAGTCCCGTCCGGCCGCGGGTACCCCGTCGGCGGTGGTGGCCGCAGGGCTCGGTAGGGGCCCCGATTCGCTCTGGAGTTTTCAAACAACGCCCGGCTCAGCGCCGGTAGTGGCGGGACATCGCGCCGTCGTACATCTCCTCCGTGTACTCCGTGAAGCCCAGCCGCTCGGCCACCCGCAGCGATGGCTTGTTCGCGATGCTCACGCTCGCCAGCACCGGCACGGACGGCAGCTCGCGGGCGCACCACTCCAGGACCGCCTGCCCCGCCTCCACCGCGTACCCCTTCCCCCACGCCGACGGCCGGAACCGGTAGCCGAGGTTCAGGACCTTCTCGCCGTGGAACTCGCGCAGCCGCACGCCGCACATGCCGATCACCTCGGTGCCGCCGCGTTCGAGGACCGCGGGGTAGCCGAAGCCGTGCTCGGCCCAGTGGGCCAGCCAGTCCGAGAACATCGCCGACGCGCGCGGGACGTCGGGTGGGTCGGGGTGGAAGCGGTTGGTCCGGGGGTCGGTGTGGATGTCGACCATCGCCTGCCGGTCCGCCTCGTGGGGCGGCCGCAGCAGGAGCCGGTCGGTTTCGATGTCGGTGAACACATCGGCGAAGCTAGCGAGGGGGTCCGACAAAATGACGCGCATGACCGAACTGCCACTGGTCCTCCTCCACGCCTTTCCCCTGGATTCCCGCATGTGGAACGCGGTGCGCGAGCCCCTCGCTTCACACCTTCGGGTGATCACACCCGACCAGCGCGGGCTCGGCCGCTCGCCGCTGCCGGAGTCCGATCGCGAACCGAGCCTCGAGGACGCCGCGCGGGACGTCGTCGCCCTGCTCGACCGGCTGGACCTCGACCGCGTCGTGCTCGGCGGCTGCTCGATGGGCGGCTACCTCGCGATGGCCGTGCTGCGGCTCGCGCCGGAGCGGGTCGGCGGGCTGGTGCTCATCGACACCAAGGCCGGGCCCGATACCCCCGAAGCCGCCCAGACCCGGCTGGACGTCGCGGCCCGCGTCGAGCAGGAGGGCACCGAAACCTGGCTCGCCGAGGCGAACCTGCCGAACCTGCTGGCCGCGTCGACGCGCGAACGGCGTCCCGAGCTCGTCGAGACGGTCCGGGAGATCATCGAATCCCAGCCGCCCGCCGGCATCTCGTGGACGGCGCTCGCGCTGCGGACCCGGCCGGACTCGCTCGACCTGCTGCGGGACTCCGGCGTTCCCGCCCTGGTCGTCGTCGGGGAGGAGGACCCGATCACGCCGATCGCGGCGGCGAGCGAGATGGCCGGGGTGATGGACGGCGCGACGCTCGTGGTGCTCCCCGAAGCCGGTCACCTGACCCCGCTCGAAGACCCCGCGGGGGTGGTCGAGGCGATCCTCTCCTGGTACCCGGCGACTCACGAGAGCGAGAAGTAGGCAGCGAGCGCGGAGCGGGCTTCGGGAAGCCGGTGCGGGAACCGCCGGGCGATCACGAAGCGCCATGCCACGGCGAAGAGTTCCCGCAACCGCGTGTACGCGCGAAGGGCCTCGTCGGACACCGAGCCGGGGTAGGCGGCCAGGTACTCCGGGCCGCCTTGCCGGGCCAGGATGGCGAGGTCCCAGGCGAGCGGGCCCAGCCAGGTGTCCTCGAAGTCCAGCCAGCACGGCCCGGCCGCGGTCGCGATCAGGTTGCCGGGGTGCGCGTCGCCGTGCAGCGGCTGAACGGGCCCGTCCGGCAGCGTGGCTTCGATCCGCGCGGCTTCCGCCCGCAAGCGGGGGTCGAGGTCGTACCGGCCGAGGAGCCGCTCCAGGTCGTCCAGCGGCCCGCGGCGGGGCAGTTCGCCCGGGTACTCGCGCAGGGCCGCGTGCACCTCGGCGAGCGAGCGCGCGACGACGTCCGGGGCGTACCGGTGAGCCGGATCGTGCGGGGTGTGGTGCCAGAGCGTGACCGGCAGGCCGTCCGCGAAGTGCGGCCCGGCCGGGGGATCCGCGGCGGGTGAGACGACGAGCACACCACGGTCGGTGAGGAACCTCGAGAGCGCGACGTCCCGGGCCAGCCAGGCCGCCGGTTCCGGGCGGAGCAGCCGGGTCGTCGCGGGCACCCTGGCGACCAGCGAACCCAGCTTCACCAGCACGTTCGAGCGCTCGTGGAGTACTTCGGGATCGTGGCCGGGCAGCCCCAGCCGGGCGGTCACGGCGCGGGCCGCGCGCACCGCCGCACGGGTGTACTCGTCGGCCACGCCCCGATCTTGCCAGCCGGTGCGCGCGACTGTCGGTAGCGAGGGCTACGATCCCCCTAAGCCGCCGGATCGGGCTTTCCCGAGCCCCGGTGGCGCGACGATGACCACCACAAGGTTTCAGTGTTGGAGGCAGGAGTGACGGCCGTAGCCCCCAAGCCGATCGCCACGCGCCCGTACCCCGCGCGCGAGTCGGTTAAGGGTTCGTACCTGCTGCGGTTGTTCCGCACGACGGACCACAAGCAGATCGGGATCATGTACCTGGTCACGTCGTTCGCCTTCTTCATGGCGGGCGGCGCGATGGCCATGCTGATCCGCACCGAGCTGGCGCGGCCCGGGCAGCAGTTCCTGTCCCAGGAGCAGTACAACCAGCTGTTCACCATGCACGGCACGGTGATGCTGCTGCTGTACGCGACCCCGATCCTCTTCGGCTTCGCGAACTTCGTGCTGCCGCTGCAGATCGGCTCGCCGGACGTCGCCTTCCCGCGGCTGAACGCGTTCTCGTACTGGCTGTACCTCTTCGGCGGCCTGATCGTGCTGTCCGGCTTCCTGACGCCCGGTGGCGCCGCCGACTTCGGCTGGTTCGCCTACACCCCGCTGTCGGACGCCATCCACTCGCCGGGTGTCGGCGCGGACCTGTGGATCTCCGGCCTGGTCGTCTCCGGTCTCGGCACCATCCTCGGCGCGGTCAACATGATCACCACCGTGGTCTGCCTGCGCGCGCCGGGCATGACGATGTACCGGATGCCGATCTTCACCTGGAACATCCTGGTGACGTCGATCCTGATCCTGCTCGCCTTCCCGATCCTGACCGCGGCCCTGATGGGCCTGCTGGCGGACCGGCACCTCGGGGCGCACGTGTTCGACCCCGAAAACGGCGGCGTGATCCTCTGGCAGCACCTGTTCTGGTTCTTCGGCCATCCCGAGGTGTACATCGTCGCGCTGCCGTTCTTCGGCATCGTGTCGGAGATCTTCCCGGTGTTCAGCCGCAAGCCGCTGTTCGGCTACAAGAGCCTGGTCTGGGCGACGCTGGCCATCGCGGCGCTGTCGGTCGCGGTGTGGGCGCACCACATGTACGCCACCGGCGCCGTGCTGCTGCCGTTCTTCTCCTTCATGACGTTCCTGATCGCCGTCCCGACCGGCATCAAGTTCTTCAACTGGATCGGCACGATGTGGAAGGGCCAGCTGTCCTTCGAGACGCCGATGATCTTCTCGATGGGCTTCATCGTCACGTTCCTCTTCGGCGGCCTGACCGGCATCCTGCTGGCCGCGCCGGCGATCGACTTCCACGTGTCGGACAGCTACTTCGTCGTCGCGCACTTCCACTACGTGCTCTACGGCACGATCGTGTTCGCCACCTTCGCCGGCATCTACTTCTGGTTCCCGAAGATCACCGGCCGGATGATGGACGAGAAGCTCGGCAAGTGGCACTTCTGGACCACGTTCATCGGCTTCCACGGCACGTTCCTCGTCCAGCACTGGCTGGGTGCCGAGGGCATGCCGCGCCGGTACGCGGACTACCTGACCAGTGACGGCTTCACCACGCTGAACACGATCTCCACGATCGGCGCGTACATCCTCGGTGCCTCGACGCTGCCGTTCATCTGGAACGTCTTCAAGAGCTACCGGTACGGCGAGATCGTCACGGTGGACGACCCGTGGGGCTACGGCAACTCGCTCGAGTGGGCGACCTCCTGCCCGCCGCCGCGGCACAACTTCACCGAGCTGCCCCGGATCCGCTCCGAGCGGCCCGCGTTCGAGCTGCACTACCCGCACATGATCGAGCGCATCCACAACGAGGGTGAGATCGGCTTCTTCGGGAAGCAGAAGGTCAACAGCCACGCGGCGCCTTCGCAGCTGCTCACCGAAGCGGTGATCCCGGGAGACCACTCCAACGACAACGCGAGCGAGCAAGGCGAAAAGTAGCCCCCTGATCGAGTGAGCGCGTGCCCGGCTGATGTGAAGCCGGGCACGCGCTCTACTTATGTCCGGCCCCGGACCGGCAGACTGGCCGTGCAGCGTTGCCGAACGAGGGATGACCAGTGACCCAGACCCCCGTCCTGATCACGACGACCGGCCCCGACAAACCGGGTGTCTCGTCCGTGCTGTTCGCCGTGCTGACCCGGCACGACGTCGACGTGCTCGACGTCGAGCAGGTGGTCATCCGCGGGCAGCTCGTGCTCGGGGTGCTCGCCGGGGTCTACCGCGACCCGGAGGGCCTGCAGGAGACGGTCGAGCAGGCGATGGCGTCCGTCGGCATGCAGGTCGACGTCAAGATCGGCTCGGCGATCGGGGACGACCCGTTCGCGCTCGGCCGCCGGGACTCCTCCCACGTGCTGGTGGTGCTGGGCCGCCCGGTGACCGCGCGGGGCTTTTCCGAGGTCGCGCGCCGGCTGGCCTCGCTGGGCGCCAACATCGATGCCATCCGCAGCGTCGCCGACTACCCCGTGACCGGGCTCGAGCTGTACGTCTCGGTCGACCAGGACACGCCGCAAGCCGACGCCGAGCTGCGGTCCGAGCTCGCCGACGCCGCCGTCGAGGCGGGGGTCGACATCGCCGTGGAGCGGGCCGGCATCACGCGCCGGGCGAAGCGGCTCGTCGTGTTCGACGTGGACTCGACCCTGATCCAGGGCGAGGTCATCGAGATGCTGGGCGCGCACGCCGGGGTCGAGCCGGAGATCCGCGAGATCACCGAAGCGGCCATGCGCGGCGAGCTGAACTTCACCGAGTCGCTGGAGCGGCGGGTCGCGCTGCTGGCCGGTCTGCCCGCGACGGCGATCGACGAGGTCGCCGCGTCGATCGAGCTGACCCCGGGCGCCCGCACCACGATCCGGACGCTCAAGCGGATGGGCTTCCGCACCGGCGTCGTCTCGGGCGGCTTCACCCAGGTCATCGACGGCCTGGTGGAGGAGCTGGGACTCGACTTCGCGGTGGCGAACGAGCTCGAGATCGTCGACGGCAAGCTCACCGGGAAGGTCGTCGGTGACGTCGTCGACCGCGCGGGCAAGGCGAAGGTGCTTCGCCGCTTCGCCGCCGAGTACGACATCCCGCTCGAGCAGTGCGTTGCCGTCGGGGACGGCGCCAACGACATCGACATGCTCTCGGCCGCGGGCATGGGCGTCGCGTTCAACGCGAAGCCGGCGCTGCGCGAGGTGGCCGACACCGCGCTGTCGCACCCGTACCTCGACGCCGTGCTGTTCGTGCTCGGCCTCACCCGCGGCGAGGTCGAAGCGGCCGACGCCGCCGACGGGCTCGAGCTGATGCGTCCGTGAGCAGCGTTCTCGACCCCCTGGGCGTCCGCTACGCCTTCTGGCTGGGGCTTCCGGCCGAAGACACGTCGGACACCTCCGACGAGCTCCCCGAGGAAGTCCGCGCGATGCCGGTCATCCTCCGCATCGAACGCGCCGAGCCGCCGGGGCGCACGCCGCTGCTGGAGGCGGCGGCCGCGGCGGCGCTGGCGGTGTGCCTCGACGAGCGTGCCCAGCCCGGCGGCGAGTGGGCCGAGCCGATGCACGCCTGGCTCGACAACCGGATCCGCAAGGTCGCGCGGCGGGCGCGGGGCGCGCACTGGGCGGCCGTCCAGGAGCTGCCGGGCATCACCGTCGAGGTCGACGGCGCCGAGGCACGGGCCCTCCTGCCGGGGCTGGTCACCGAGACCCCCAAGGAAGTCGCGCGGCTGCAGATCTCCGGCAGTGAACTGCCGCCGGACGAGCCGGGCCCGCTCCCGGACGGTGTCCCGCTGCTGCTGCTCAACCCGCACGTGCCGATGACGGTCGGCAAGGGGGCCGCCCAGGTCGGGCACGCGACGATGATCCTCGCCGCGTTGCTGGGCGACGCCGAGCGGGCGGCCTGGGCCGATCGCGGCTTCCGGGTCGCCGTGCGCGCGGCGAGCGTCGCGCAGTGGAAGGAACTGCACCCGGGTGACGACCCGGAGGGCGCGTGGCGGCGGGACCGCGTCATCGCCGTGCGGGACGCCGGGTTCACCGAGGTCGACCCGGGCACGATCACGGTGCTGGCCCAGTGGGCGCCGGAACAAGCGGCCCCCTGAGCCGGTTGGAGCGGGCATGACACTGGAAGTGGAACGCACGGGCGAGCACGCGTTCGTCGGGCGCAACGACCGGGGCGCGGAGGTCCGGCTGGGCCGGGCGGGCGCCGAAGGGGCCTTCTCGCCCGCCGAACTGCTCCAGATCGCGGCGGCGGGCTGCAGCGCGGTGACCGCGGAAGAGCTGATCACGCGGCGGATCGGCGAAGACGCGAAGTTCCGCGTCGCCGTCAGCGCCGATCGGCGTGAGGGCGCTTCGGAACTGGACGCCGTCCACGTCGCTTTCGATGTCGATGTGTCGACTTTGACCGCGGATCAGCGGGACGCGCTGGCCGGTGCCGTGGACCGGGCGATCGACCGGCTCTGCACGGTGAGCCGGACGCTCAAGAAGGGGATTCCGGTGACCGAGGAGTTTCCGAGCTAGTCGAGGTACTTCGGCAGCTCGAGCCGATCGGCGGCTTCGGCGAGCTTCTCACGCTCTTCGTCGTTCATGAACGCGGTGAGGGCGCCGCAGTCCAGGCAGGCACGGCCGTAACCGACGGCGAACCTCGGGGTGCGCGAAAAGAACTTCGGCGCCGCGTACGTGAGCATCAGGCTGAAGAAGACGTCTTCGCGGGCCCTCAGCTCGCCGAGCGGGCCCAGGCGCTCCGAACCGCAGACCGGGCAGCGCACGTCAGTTCTGGCCGGATTCCCAGACGACGTAGGCCTGGTCGGCGTCGGTCGTCATGGCCTCGATGAACTTCTCGTTGTCGAAGCCCGGCAGGGCCTGCAAGCGCTCGATGAGCGCGTCGGCCGCCGGGTCGCCGCTCGGGACCGCGGTGCCCTTGCCGTCGGTGCCCACCAACATGAAGAACACGTCTTCGTTCCAGGGGCCGTCGGGGATCACCCGGACCATCACCGACGACAGGCCGGCCCACGTGACAGCTTCTTCGCTGCCGTCCGCGAGGCGCCGCCGCACGCCGGTGTCGTCGACACTGACGGTCCGGGACTGTGCGCTGGACGAATCCTGGGTCAACCGGTGCTCCCTTGGTACTTGGGTTGCTTCACCGTACCGGGCGAGGCTGTGGACCGCGTCACGCGGGCGCGGCTGCGTCCAGCCGGCGCAGTGCCTCCCGCACCACCTTCGGGTCCATGGTGGGCCAGAACGGCGGCAGCGACGCACGCAGGAAACCGCCGTAGCGGGCGTTCGCCAGCCGCGAATCCAGCACTGCCACCACGCCGCGGTCGGTGACCGACCGGTGCAGCCGCCCGGTGCCCTGCGCCAGCAGCAGCGCCGCGTGCGTGGCCGCCACGGTGAGGAACCCGTTGCCGCCGCGGGCTTCCACCGCGCGCTGCCGCGCCGAGGACACCGGGTCGTCCGGGCGCGGGAACGGGATCCGGTCGACCACCACGAGCTGCAGTGACGGCCCGGGGACGTCCACGCCCTGCCACAGGCTCAACGTGCCGAACAGGCACGTGCGGACGTCTTCGGAGAACTTCTGGACCAGCAGCGACGTTGCGTCGTCGCCCTGGCACAGGATCGGGAAGTCCAGCCGTTCCCGCATCTCCTCCGTGGCCTGCTTGGCCGCCCGCATCGAGGAAAACAGGCCCAGCGTGCGCCCGCCCGCGGCCTCGATCAGCTCGGCCAGTTCGTCCATTGTGGACGACGTGAGGCCGTCGCGCCCCGGTGGCGGCAGGTGCTTGGCGAGGTACAGGATCCCGTTGCGCCGGTGGTCGAACGGCGAGCCGACGTCCAGTCCGGTCCACTTCGGGCCCGAGTCGTCCGACGGCGCTTCCTTCTCCGTGGCGGCTCCGGGCGCCTGTTCCACCCGGGCCGCGCCCGGCGGGAGCCCCCACTGGCGCGCCATGGTGTCGAACGTGCCGCCCAGCGTCAGCGTCGCCGACGTCAGGATCGTCGTGTGCTGGTTGAACACCCGCTCCCGCAGCAGGCCGGCGACGCCCAGCGGCGCCACCTTCAGCGCCGGTGGCCGCGGGTTCGACGAGTACTTGTCGCCGGAGAGCCAGACGACGTCGCGCTGGTGCGCCTGGTCCTCGTCGAACGCCTCCAGCAGCCGGACGGCGGTGTCGTGCACCTCGTCGAGCAGCGACCGCGCCAGCTTGCGCGCCGTGGCCCCCTCGACGTCTTCCTTGCGGTCGGAACCCAGCGCCGTGATGCACCGGTGTGCGGCGTCGCGGATCGCCGGGATCGCGCCCTGCAGCGGCCGGGGCAGCTCGTCCATCCGGCCCGCGGGCAGGTCGTCGATGATCAGGGCCAGCCCGTCACCCGCTTCCAGCAGGCCGTCGGCGACGTCGGCGTCGATGAGTTTTCCGCAGCGGCGCGCGGCCGACGCGCACATCGCGCTGGTCAGCTCGCCGGTGGCCACCGAGGTGACCCGGTCGACCAGGTCGTGGGCCTCGTCGATGATCACCACGTCGTGGTCCGGCAGAACCTGGTAGCCCTGCAGCGCGTCGATCGCCAGCAGCGCGTGGTTGGTGACGATGACGTCGGCGCGGCCGGCTTCGGCGCGGGCCTTCTCGGCGAAGCAGTCCGTGCCGATCGGACAGCGTGAAGCGCCGAGACATTCCTTCGCCGTCACCGAAACCTGACGCCACGCCTGGTCGGTGACGCCGGGAACGAGCTCGTCGCGGTCGCCGGTTTCGGTGTCCGACGCCCACTCCCGCAGCCGCGTGACCTCCTTGCCCAGCCGGGACACCGCGAACGGGTCGAACAGCTGGGCGTCCTCCGGCTCGTCCGGCGCGCCGGAATCCAGCCGGTGCAGGCACATGTAGTTGCGGCGGCCCTTGAGGATCGCGAAGGTCGGCTCGCGGCCGAGCGGCTTCTTCAGCGCCTTCGCCAGGCGTGGGAGGTCACGGTCGACGAGCTGGCGCTGCAGCGCGATCGTGGCCGTGGAGACCACGACCGTGGCTTCCTTCTCGACGGCGTGCCGGATCGCGGGCACGAGGTAGGCCAGCGACTTGCCGGTGCCGGTGCCGGCCTGCACGGCCAGGTGTTCGCCGGTGCGGATGGCGCGGCCGACGGCGTCGGCCATCTGCACCTGCCCTGGGCGTTCGGCACCGCCTACGGACTCCACCGCGTGGGTGAGGAGTTCGAGGACGCCGGGGAAATCGGTTCGGGCGGGCACAGCGACACACATTAGCCGCCACCACCGACAGAGATCGGTGCTCCGTCGCGAACGGGCCACTCGCGTCGCGGGGGACCTCCCGCGCGGAAGGTCCCCCGGCGAGCGTCAGTCCTGCGTGCGGCCGGAGACCAGCTTCCAGGTCAGCGGCAGCAGACCGGCGGCCACGACGATCTTGATCGCGTCCCCGATCAGGAACGGCGTCACGCCCTTGGCGAACGCGGTCGACAGGTCGAACCCGGTCGACGCCATCAGCCACGGCACGCCGAACGCGTAGATCACCAGGTTGCCGAGGACCATGGTGCCCGCGGTGCGGACCGGCGTCCGGTCGCCGCCACGACCGGCGAGCGCGCCGACCAGCGCGCCGGCGAAGACGAACCCGACGATGTAGCCGGCGCTCGCCCCCGACAGGCCCGCCGTGCCGTGCTGGAACCACGGCACACCAATCGCGCCGACCAGCAGGTACACCAGCATCGAAGCGGCACCGCGCGACATGCCGAGCGACGCGCCGACGAGCAGCGCGGCGAACGTCTGGCCGGTCATCGGCACCGGGCTGCCCGGCACCGGGATCGTCAGCTGCGCGGCGGCGCCGGTGAGCACGGCACCGCCGGCGACCAGCGCGATGTCCCGCACGAGCGAACCGGGGACGAGGTCGGCCAGCACGGGCCGCTTGCCGGCGATGGACAGCGAAGACACGAAACCTCCCGAGGTGAACAGGCGACGACCGAGGTTAACGCTCGTTACCGTCCCGTGGACCCGCCGAGTTGCGTTCCTCACCGGCCACTCGTCCGGGTGGACCCGATCAGGGCGGCTGCCGGACCGGCCGATGACGAAAGGGCATAGCTGCGATCCGTCACGGAACCGAGGAGGCCGGAGCATGCGGAACGCCAGGAAGAGGACATACCGGTTGCTGGCCGTGACGACGCTGGCCGCTCCGCTCTTCGGCGCGGCGGCCCCGGTGACGTCCACCGGATGGGCGTCGTCCGGCTCGGTGGACGTGACGATCGACAACGAGCAGGTCGTCACCGGTGAGCTGGCGAAATGCACCGTCGACGGCCCCTACCGGGGCTGGACGCAGGGCGGTGCCACGGGCGACATCGCCGTGTTCGGCGCCGGTGACACCGGCTGCGGGCGATCCGGCGAGGTGTCGATCGCCCAGGCGGCCGGACGCCGCTTCCGGGCGACCGTGCTGCAGCGCTACGGCGGCCCGGAACTCACCGTCCGCACGTTCTCGGCGAAGTGCGCGACGACGGCCACCGGCAGCCAGGGCGAGGTGGCGGTCGGCGCCGTGGAAGGGGTCACGGTGCCGGAGGAGATCCCGCCGAACTACCGGATCGTCATCCCCGGCGGCGCCGCCGGCACCGCGCTGGCGACGGTCGTGCTCAACGAGACCGTGACGCCCCAGCCGCCGGACGGCAGCCTGGTGACGCACGCGGTGCACATCAAGCTGTTCCCGCAGGGCGGCCCGGCGAGCGGGGACATCTACCTGGGCACGGCCGCGTGCGACCCCTTCGGCAAGAAGTAGCTCAGGCCGTCCCGAAGCGCGAAGCCGCCGCGACGAATTCGCCCGCCCGCGTGGCCAGGTCCGGCAGGCTGCCGCCGGAGGACAGCGCGTCGCCCAGCAACGGCGTCGCCGCGGCGACCGCGATCGCGCCCGAGCGCAGGTAGCCCTCGACGTCGGCCAGGTGGACACCGCCGGTCGGCACCAGCGGGACGTCGGGCAGCGGCGCCCGCACCGCGCGCAGGTACGCGACCCCGCCGACGGCCGCGACCGGGAACACCTTCACCGCGGCCGCGCCGAGCCGCCAGGCCTGGTCGATCTCCGTCGGCGTCAGCGCGCCGCAGATCACCGGCGTGTCCAGGGCCGCGGCGCGCTCGAGGACCGCCGGGTTGACCGTCGGCGTGATCAGGTACGCGGCGCCCGCGTCCACCGCGATGTCCACATCGGACGGTTCACGGACGCTGCCCGCACCGATCAGCGCGTCCTCGCCGAGCGCCAGGCGCAGCGCGGTGATGGCCGCGGGCGCGTCCGGCGTGGTCAGCGTGGCTTCGAGCAGGCGGATGCCCGCCGCGTGCAGCACCATCGCGGCGTCGGCGAACCGCGACGCGTCGGTGGCGCGCAGGATCGCGACGAGCCGGTGTTCGGCCAGCGCCGCCTGCAGGTCCTTCACGCGGCCGGGCCGACGACGGCGGTGCCGGTGTACGCGACGCCCGCCTTGTCGAAGTCTTCGAGCGTCGCGTCGACCGTCGGCTGCGAGCCGCCGACGGTCAGGTCCAGCAGCACCCGCACGCCGAAGCCCGCCTTCGCCGCGTCGAGTGCCGTCGCGCGGACGCAGAAGTCCGTCGCGATGCCGACGACGTCGACGTCGGTCACGTCGTGCTCGCGCAGCCACGCCTCCAGGGACTTCCCGTCGCGGGCCGAGCCCTCGAAGCCGGAGTACGCGGCGCTGTACTCGCCCTTGGAGAACACCTCGCCGATCGGGACGACGTCGAGCGCGGGGTGGAACGACGCGCCCGGCGTGCCGGCGACGCAGTGCACCGGCCAGCTGTCCTTGAAGTCCGGCGTCTCGCTGAAGTGGTCTCCGGGGTCGATGTGGTTGTCCCGGGTGGCCACGACGTGGCTGTACCCGCCTTCCGCGGCCTGCTTCGAGATGCCGGCGGCCGCGGCGGCCCCGCCCGGCAGACCGAGCGAGCCCCCTTCGCAGAAGTCGTTCTGCACGTCCACCACGATCAGCGCGGTTCCCATGGCCGGACTCCGTTCCAGAAGAAGGTTTCAGAGGAAGAGGGTGGGGATGGCGGGTTCGCCGTGCGAGAGCTTGAGGCCCTCCCACGGCAGGCTGACCAGGCCGCGGCGCAGCCGCTGCCTCGCGTCGTCGAGCGTAGGCAGGCCGGGCTCCGGACGGCCAGCGCGGATCAGCGGAATCTGCAGCGGCCGGTCGTTGGCGTCCGGCTCGGGCGCGGTCCCCGAGGTCGTCCAGACGACCTCCTCGACCGCCGTACCGGTGCCGCGGTGGCGCCGCAGCGCGGACTTGCGCCCGCCGCGGGACTCCTTGTGCGCGCTGCGCTTGGCGACCGGCTTGCCGTCCACTTCGACCAGCTTGTAGACCATCCCGGCGGTCGGCGCGCCGGACCCGGTGACCACCGAGGTGCCGACGCCGTACGCGTCCACCGGCTCCGCGCGCAGCGCCGCGATGGCGTGCTCGTCCAGGTCACCGGACACCACGATCCGGGTGTCCTTCGCGCCCAGGGCGTCCAGCTGTTCGCGGGCGCGGCGGGCGAGCGGGCCGACGTCGCCGGAGTCGATCCGGATCGCGCCGAGCTCGGGCCCGGCGACGCGGACCGCCGTCTCGATGCCCGCGGTGATGTCGTAGGTGTCGACCAGCAGCGTCGTGTCCGCGCCCATCTTGTCCACCTGGGCGCGGAAGGCCGCCTCCTCGCTGTCGTGCAGCAGCATGAAGGCGTGCGCGACGGTGCCGCGGGTCGGGATGCCGTAGCGGCGGCCGGCTTCCAGGTTGGACGTCGTCGCGAACCCGGCCAGGTAGGCGGCGCGCGCGGCCGCGACCGCGGCGTACTCGTGCGTGCGGCGCCCGCCCATCTCGATGATCGGGCGGCCGTGCGCGGCGCCGGACATCCGGGCCGCCGCCGACGCGATGGCGCTGTCGTGGTTGAGGATGGACAGCACCAGCGTCTCCAGCAGCACGCACTCGGCGAACGAGCCGCTGACGGTGAGGATCGGCGAACCGGGGAAGTACAGCTCGCCCTCGGGGTAGCCGTCGATGTCGCCCGAGAACTCGTAGTCCGCCAGCCAGCCCAGCGTCGCGTCGTCGACGACCGCGGTGGCCTCCAGCTGCGCCAGTTCGGCGTCGGTGAAGCGGAAGTCCGCGATCGCGTCGAGGACCCGCGCGGTGCCCGCGACGACGCCGTAGCGCCGGCCGTCCGGCAGCCTCCTGGCGAAAACTTCGAATACGCAGGGCCGCGCGTGCGTCCCGTCGGCGAGTGCGCTGCCCAGCATGGTCAGCTCGTAGTGGTCGGTGAGCAGCGCAGTGCTGGCCGTGACCGGCTCCGGTGAACCCATGGGGTAAGCCTATTCACCCACATGGCCGGACCTGGCGCGGCGTACCCCGTCACCCCCGTGACACCATGGGGTGCATGTCCACGCCTGTCGCATCCGAACAGACGCAGGTCGAACCGGCCGGCGCCGAAGTCGCCGAGTCGGACACACCGTGGCGGACCGTGGTGTGGAACGACCCGGTCAACCTGATGTCGTACGTGACGTACGTCTTCCAGAAGCTGTTCGGCTACAGCCGCGACCACGCCACCAAGCTGATGCTGGACGTGCACCAGAAGGGCAAGGCGATCGTGTCGTCCGGCAGCAAGGAGAAGGTGGAGACGGACGTGGCGAAACTCCACGCGGCCGGCCTCTGGGCCACCATGGAGCAGCCCTCGTGAACGGTTGGCGGCGCAAGGGCGCGGTGATCCACGCCGGGTTCGAGCAGCAGGAAGCGGCCGTGCTGCGCGGGCTGGTCAGCCAGCTCGAGGACATGCTCACCGCGCGTGCCGAAGAGGCGCCCCAGGACGAGCTCGCCGAGCTCACCGGCATCCGGACCGGGCCCAGCGAGTCGCCGGACGACCCGGTGCTCTCGCGGCTGCTCCCGGACTTCCACAAGCTCGACCCGGACAACCCGTCGCGGGAGGACATCGACTCGGTCGCGGCGATGCGGTCGCTGCACGAGCCGGAGCTGCTCGACATCAAGGTCGGCGTGGCCAAGATCGTGCTCGACACGCTGCCCCGCGACGGCGGCCACGTGCGGCTGACCGAGGAGCAGGCCGACGCGTGGCTGAGCGCGCTCAACGACGTCCGGCTGGCGCTCGGCACCGCCCTCGACGTCACCGAGGACATGCCCGACGAGCTGCCCGAGGACGATCCGCGGGCGCCGCACCTCGGCGTCTACCACTGGCTGACCTGGGTGCAGGAGACGCTGATCCAGGCGCTGACGGGATGATCACCGACGTGCCGGGTGTCCTGGTCGGGCACCACGAGCGGGTCGGCGACGGCTGGGCCACCGGGACGACGGTGGTGCTGGTGCCCGAGGGCGCGGTCGGCGCGGTCGACCAGCGCGGTGGCGCGCCCGGCACGCGGGAGACGAACCTGCTGGAGCCGGAGAACCTCGTGCAGCGGGTCAACGCGATCTGCCTGTCGGGCGGGTCGGCGTACGGTCTCGCCGCGGCCGACGGCGTGATGCGGTGGCTTTCGGAGCGCAACCTGGGCTTTCCCGTCGGGACGCAGCCGCACGAGGTGGTGCCGATCGTGCCCGCCGCCGTGCTGTTCGACCTGCCGCGCAGCGACTGGGGCAACCGGCCCGACGCGTCCTTCGGCTACGCGGCCTGCGACGCGGCGGCCGCCGGACCGGTGGCCCAGGGGACGGTCGGGGCGGGCGCTGGAGCGGCTGTCGGGTCGCTGAAGGGCGGCATCGGGTCGGCGAGCGAGGTCGTGGGCGAATTCACGGTCGGGGCGCTGGCGGCGGTGAACGCGGCCGGCGAGGCCGTGGACCTGACCACGGGCCGTGCGTACGCGGCCGACCACGGCGACTTCGGCGTGACCTGGCCTTCGCGGCCCGCTGATCTGCCTTCTCGCCGGACGGACCTCAACACGACGATCGGCGTGGTCGCGGTCGACGCGGCGCTCTCGAAGGCCGAGGCGCGGCGGATCGCGGTCGCGGCGCAGGACGGGCTGGCGCGAGCCGTGCGTCCGGCCCACACGATGTTCGACGGCGACACGGTGTTCGCGCTGGCCACGGGCGCGCACGAGCTGCCGGACGCGAGCGGCCCGTTCGGCGCGGCGGCCCGGCCGGCGGCGCTCGACGCGCTGTGCTCGGCGGCGGCGCGGGTGTTCGCGCGGGCGATGGTGCACGGCCTGCTGGCGGCGACCCAGGCCGGCGGGGTGCCGGCCTACCGGGACGTCTGGCCGGAAGCGTTCGGTCAGCGGCCCGGGTAGGGGTCCTCGGGCAGGGCGTCGCCGGTGGCCTCGAGGTTCGCCGCGCGCACGGCCGCGATGTACTCCTCGTCGATCTCCATGTCGATCCCGCCGACGGACAGAACCGGCCCGAGCGAGGGGTGGATCTCGAGCGGGCCCAGTTCGGTGGAGCGCGGCAGGCGTTCCCAGATCTGCTTCGGCCGGTTCAGGGTCCAGCGGCTGCAGGCCAGCAGGGTGACGTGCCGGTCGGTCACCATGACCAGGAAGCCGACCCGGGCGCGCAAGCGGTTGACGTAGAGCGACATCCCCGGGATCAGGTACTGGATCCGCTCGTCCGTGCCCAGGTACATCCGGCAGCGGTCCCGTACTTTCGACGACAGCGGCACCCGGTCAGTATCCCAGGAACGGCTGGTGAGCGGTATATCTCAACATCTGGACCGGCTTTGTCCACCAACTAAGATGTCGGTGTGCTCCGGATCCGCCGTGAACTCGTCGACGAGATCGTCGCCCACGCCCGTCGTGACCACCCCGACGAGGCGTGCGGGGTGATCGCCGGGCCCGAAGGCTCGGATTCCCCCGAGCGGTTCATCCCCATGCTCAACGCGGCCCGGTCGCCGACGTTCTACGAGTTCGACTCCGGCGACCTGCTGAAGCTCTACCGCGAGATGGCCGCGAACGACGAGGTGCCGGTGGTGATCTACCACTCGCACACCGCGACCGAGGCCTACCCGTCGCGGACCGACGCGAACATCGCCGCCGAGCCGGACGCGCACTACGTGCTCGTCTCCACCCGCGAACCCGATGTGCACGAGTTCCGGTCGTACCGGATCGTGGACGCCGAGATCACCGAGGAGCCGGTCGAGATCCTCGACTGACCCGATCGGAATAAACCGCCGCGCCACCGGCGTCTGCGTGTAGGAACCCACCGGAGGTAAGAACCCATGGCCGTGACCGTCTCCATCCCGACGATCTTGCGCACCCACACCGGCGGCGAGAAGTCCGTCGAGGCGAAAGGCGCGACCGTCCTCGAGGTCATCGACGACGTCGAGGCCCGGCACGCCGGCATCAAGGCGCGCCTGGTCAAGGAGGAGAAGCTGCACCGCTTCATCAACGTCTACGTCAACGACGAGGACGTGCGCTTCGCCGGCGGGCTCGAGGCCGAGGTCAAGGACGGCGACACCCTGACCATCCTGCCCGCCGTGGCCGGTGGCTGATCGATGGCTCGCTTCGAGTCGCTGCTCGACGCGCTCGGCGGCACGCCGCTGGTCGGGCTGCCCCGGCTCTCCCCGACGCACGACGTGCGCCTGTGGGCGAAGCTGGAGGACCGCAACCCGACCGGTTCGATCAAGGACCGGCCCGCGCTGGCCATGATCGAAGCCGCCGAGCGTGAAGGCAAGCTGCGCCGCGGCTCCACGATCCTGGAGCCGACGTCGGGCAACACCGGGATTTCGCTCGCCATGGCGGCCAAGCTCAAGGGCTACGGGCTGGTCTGCGTGATGCCGGAGAACACCTCCACCGAGCGCAAGCAGCTGCTGCAGGCCTACGGCGCGCGGATCGTCTTCTCGCCGGCCGCGGGCGGCTCGAACGAGGCGGTGCGGCGGGCGAAGGAGCTGGCCGAGGCGAACCCCGAGTGGGTGATGCTCTACCAGTACGGCAACCCGGCCAACGCCGACGCGCACTACCGCGGCACCGGCCCGGAGCTGCTCAAGGACCTGCCGACGCTGACGCACTTCGTCGGCGGCCTCGGCACCACGGGCACGCTCGTCGGCGTCGGACGCTACCTGCACGAGGCGAAGCCGGACGTCCAGATCATCGCGGCCGAGCCCCGCTACGGCGAGCTGGTGTACGGCCTGCGCAACCTCGACGAGGGGTTCGTGCCGGAGCTGTACGACCCTTCGGTGCTCAACGGCCGCTTCTCGGTGGGGGCGTACGACGCGTTGCGGCGCACCCGGGAACTGCTGGAGCACGAAGGCATCTTCGCGGGGATTTCGACGGGCGCGGTGCTGCACGCGGCGCTGGCGGTGGCCGAGAAGGCCGCGGCGCGCGGCGAGGTGGCGGACGTGGCCTTCGTCGTGGCGGACGCCGGGTGGAAGTACCTCTCGACGGGGGCGTACGCGGGGTCGCTCGACGAGGCGGCCGAGCGGCTCGACGGGCAGCTCTGGGCCTGAATCACCCGGCCTCCCACAGCGGGGGCAGGGCGAGGTGGACACCGTCGGCCCGCGCCAGCCGCTCGAAGGTGGCCATGGTTGCCCTCACGTCGTCGAACGGCTTCGGCAGCAGCTTGAGCCGAGGTGGACGACGTCCGCGTCGTAGCCGGTCAGCGCGCCGGGGATGACGTTCGCCGAGGCGTGGACCAGCACGTTCCCCACCGCGTGCGCGATGTGGAACGAGTAGCACCGCCCGGTCTTGAAGGCCTTGGCCGGCAGCCGGACGGCTCGGCGGCCAGGCCGTAGCCCTTCTGGACCTTCCGGGTCGACGGCGAGCCGGCCAGCGTGGCGCCGGTCAGCTCGGCGACGACCGGCGCGTCGAGCACGTGGTCGACGTGCGAATGCGTCACGAGGACGGCATCGAGCGCCGTGACACCGAGACGGCTCAGGGCCTCCTCGATCCGGCCGCGGTCCGGCGCCACCCGCCTCCCCAGCTTCAGCAGCGATGGCCGCGAGAAGAAGCCGTCGACGAGCACGCCGGAGGTGCCGTCGGTGACCAGGACGTTCGACACCCCGGCGAACGCCGTGCGCAGTTCGGGCATGCTGGGGAGTATGAAGGTCATCGGGCTGCTCGGCGGGATGAGCTGGGAATCCTCGATCGAGTACTACCGGCTCGTCAACGAGCGGGTGAAGGCCGCGCTCGGCGGGTTCCACTCTGCGCACACCGTGCTCTACTCCGTCGACTTCGCCGCGATCGAAGCCATGCAGGCCGACGGCCGCTGGGACGACGCCGGTGCCGAGCTGAACCGGGCCGCCAAGGCCCTCGAAGCCGCCGGGGCCGGCTTCGTCGTGCTCTGCACCAACACCATGCACAAGGTCGCCGACCGGCTGGAAGACGGCCTCGGCATCCCGCTGCTGCACCTCGGCGACGCCACCGCCGCGGCCATCAAGGCCGCCGGTGTCCGCCGCGTCGGGCTGCTCGGGACCGGCTTCACCATGGGGCAGCCCTTCTACCGCGACCGCCTCGCCGCGCACGGGCTCGACGTGCTCGTGCCCAGCGCGGAAGACCGCGACCTCGTGCACCGGATCATCTACGACGAGCTGGTGCTCGGCGTCGTGAAGCCCGAGTCGCGCGAGGCCTACCGCGGCGTGATCGCGCGGCTGGCCGGCGCGGGCGCCGAGGGCGTCATCTACGGCTGCACCGAGATCGAGCTGCTCGTCGGGCCGCAGGACAGCCCGGTGCCGACGTTCCCCACCACCCGCCTGCACGCCGACGCCGCCGTCGGCTTCGCGCTCGGCAAGACCCCGCTGCCGCCGGCCCCGGTCACACGCTGACCACCGCCTCGCCGCCCGTGTGTGCTTCGTGCTGCGCGACGACCTGCCGCCACAGCCGGGCGCGCTCCTCGTCGGTGAACTGCGCCGGCGAGACGCCGAACACGTCGGCCGCCGCCGTCCACCACGCCGTCGGCGACTCGATCAGCTCCTTGGCGCCGTGCCGGTTCAGGGTCAGCGCCCGCAGGGTGTCGACGCCGGCCGCGTCGCGCCGCTGGAGCACGCAGACCCGCACGAACCCGGACTCCGGCGCCGTCGACAGCCACGCGTGCTTCTCGGCGAAGTCGGCCATCTCCGCCGGGCCGGGCGCGAAGTCGAAGCCGGTGAAGCTGCCCGAGGGGTCGTGGTCGAACCGCCAGCCACCCGGCGCCACCTCCGACGGCCGCAGCCGGTAGGTGTGCGGCCCCTGGACGTACGTGCCTTCCCGGAGGGGGAGCGGCTCGTGGATGCCGTCACCCAGCCCGGCGTCGACCAGCCAGGTCGCCGACGGGTCCTCGGGCAGGCCGGTGACGGTGAGGGCCAGGTGGTTCCGGTCGACGTTCGGCGCGTCCGCGGCGCTGCCCTGCACCCCGCCGTGGTGGCGCGTGACCTGGTAGCCGAGAGCGCGCAGCAGCGCCGAGAACGCCCCGTTCAGGTGGTAGCAGTACCCGCCGCGGCCCCGCAGGATCCGCGCCAGCGACGCCGCCGGCTCGAGCGAGGTCGTCCGCCCGAGCTGGATCTCCAGCGGCTCGTACGGCACCCGTTCCACGTGGGCCGCGTGCAGCCGCCGCAGGGCGTCCGCGCCCGGCGGCTCCGCGTCGAGGCCGAGCCGCTGCAGGTATCCGGTGACGTCGAAGTTCCCCATGCCGCCACGGTAGCGATGACCACCGACAAAACTCCCGGATCAGGGATTTCACCCGAGGTGGAGTGGCCGCGGCCCGCCGTAGCCTCGAAGGGTGAGCACCTTGAGCCCCGCCCCGGAAACCGCCGCCGCCAAGCGCGTGCTGCCGCCGAAGCCGGTGGCGGCCGCGATCGTCGCGCTGTCGTTCACCCTGCTGCTGTACCTGGTCGAGCTGGTCGACGTCATCCTCCCCGGTCACCTCGACCAGGGCGGCATTCACTCGCGGGCGCTGTCCGGGCTGGACGGCGTGCTGTTCGCCCCGGTCCTGCACTCGGGCTGGTCGCACCTGTTCGCGAACACCGTCCCGGTGCTGGTGTTCTCCTTCCTCGCGATGGCCGCCGGAATCGGCCGGTTCGCGCTGGTCACGGCCATCATCTGGGTGGTCTCCGGGCTCGGCGTGTGGCTGATCGGGCCGTCGGACGGCGTCACCGTCGGCGCGTCCGGGCTGGCCTTCGGCTGGCTCGCCTACCTGCTGGTCCGCGGCCTGTTCAACCGCGCGGCCGGCCAGATCCTGGTCGCCGTCGTCCTGCTCGGCGTGTGGAGCGGCATGCTGGCCGGGCTGCTGCCGGGCAACCCCGGCGTCTCCTGGCAGGGCCACCTCTTCGGCGCGCTGGCCGGCGTTCTCGCGGCCTGGCTGACCACCCGCCGGGCGGGCAAGGCCGCCCCGGGTAATCTCGAAGCGTGACGTCTCCGCCCGCTGATGCCCCGATCGGCGTGTTCGATTCCGGCGTCGGCGGGCTGACGGTGGCGAGGGCGATCCTCGAGCAGCTGCCCGCCGAGCAGCTCCGCTACGTCGGCGACACGGCGCACAACCCGTACGGCCCGCTCCCGATCGCCACCGCCCGCAGCTACGCGCTCGCGGCGCTCGACGAGCTCGTGGAGAGCGGGGTGAAGGCACTGGTGATCGCCTGCAACACCGCGTCCGCGGCCTGCCTGCGCGACGCGCGCGAGCGCTACGACGTCCCGGTGATCGAGGTCGTCCTGCCCGCCGTGCGCCGCGCCGTCGTGGCGACGCACACCGGCCGCGTCGGCGTGATCGGCACCGAGGGCACCGTGCGGTCGCGGGCCTACGAAGACGCCTTCGCCGCGGCGCCCGCCATCACGCTCACCAGCGTCGCCTGCCCGCGGTTCGTCGACTTCGTCGAGCGCGGCATCACGACCGGGCGCCAGGTGCTCGGGCTGGCGCAGGGCTACCTCCAGCCGCTGCTCGACGCCCAGGTCGACACGCTTGTCCTCGGCTGCACGCACTACCCGCTGCTGCAAGGAGTGCTGCAGATCGTGATGGGCCAGGAGGTCACGCTCGTGTCGAGCGCGGACGAGACCGCCAAGGACCTCGTCCGCGTGCTCACCGAGGGGGACCTGCTGACCACGCGGGACACCCCGCCGCGGCACGAGTTCCTCGCCACCGGGTCGGCGGAGCCGTTCACCCGGCTCGCCCAGCGGTTCATGGGGTTCGCCCCGGGTGTCCTCGCTCCCACCACCGCGTGATCGCGGCGGTGGACGCTTAGGGTGTCGTCGTGCGACTGACCATCCTCGGGTGCTCCGGCAGCATCCCCGGGCCGAACGCCGCCGCGTCCGGTTACCTGGTCGAGGCCGAGGGCTTCCTGCTCGGCCTCGAACTCGGCAACGGCACGCTCGCGCAGCTGCAATCCGTGGCCGACCCGTTCGACCTGGACGCGCTCGTGCTCACCCACCTGCACCCCGACCACTGCGCCGACGTCAGCGCACTCACCGTCCTGCGGCGCTACCACCCGGCGCCGCCGTACCCGGCGCGCCCGCGGCTGCTGCCGCTGTACGCCCCGCCGGACGCCCCGGTCCGGCTGGCCAACGCCTACGCCCCCAACGAGACCGAGCGGGCCGTCACGGACCTCTCCGACGTCTACGACTTCCGGCCGCTGCGGCCCGAGCCGTCCCGGATCGGGCCGTTCGAGGTCGTCGCGGTCGAGGTCGACCACCCGACCCCGGCGTACGGCCTGCGGATCTCCTACGGCGGCCGGATCCTCGCGTTCACCGGCGACACCGGGCCGTGCCCGGCGCTGAACGAGCTCGCCGACGGCGTCGACCTGCTGCTCGCCGAAGCGTCCTGGACGGACTCGGCGGAGCGGCCGATCGGTGTGCACCTGTCGGGCAAGCAGGCCGGCGAGCTGGCCCGTGACGCCGGCGTCGGGCGGCTGCTGCTGACGCACATCGCGCCGTGGACCGACGCCGGGGCAGTGCTGGCCGAGGCTTCGGCCGGGTTCCCCGGCGCCGAGGTCGTCAAGCAGGGTGCCGTCTACGACGTCTGAACGGCGGTCATAGAGTGCACCTGTGGCTCGTAAAGATGGCAGGAACGACGACCAGCTCCGCGACATCAAGATCACCCGGGGGTTCCAGCAGTGGCCGGCCGGGTCGGTGCTGATCGAATTCGGCAACACGCGGGTGCTGTGCGCGGCGAGCGTCACCGAAGGCGTGCCGCGCTGGCGGGCCGGCTCCGGCCTCGGCTGGGTGACGGCCGAGTACGCGATGCTGCCGTCCGCGACCAACACGCGCGGTGACCGCGAGTCGGTGAAGGGCCGGATCGGCGGCCGCACGCACGAGATCTCGCGGCTGATCGGCCGGTCCCTGCGGGCCTGCATCGACCTGGCGGCGCTGGGCGAGAACACGATCGTCATCGACTGCGACGTCATCCAGGCCGACGGCGGCACCCGCACGGCCGCGGTGACCGGCGGTTACGTGGCCCTGGCGGATGCGATCACCTGGCTGAGCGCGGCGAACCGGCTCAACGACCCGCAGCCGCTGTCGTCGTCGGTGGCGGCGGTGAGCGTCGGCGTGGTCGACGGCCGGGTCCGGCTCGACCTGCCGTACGAAGAGGACTCGCGCGCCGAGGTCGACATGAACGTGGTCGCCACCGACGCGGGCACCCTGATCGAGGTCCAGGGCACCGGCGAGGGCGCGACCTTCGCCCGGTCCACTTTGGACACGATGCTCGACATGGCCCTCGCGGGCTGCGCGGAGCTGACTCGGCTGCAGAACGAGGCACTGGCGCTGCCGTACCCGGGCGAGCTGCCGGAACCGCGTCCGGACAAGAAGAAGGGCTCGAAGTGACGAAGCTGCTTCTGGCGACGCGCAACGCGAAGAAGCTCGGCGAGCTGCGGCGGATCGTTGCCGCGGAAGGTCTTTCGGGCCTCGAGGTGCTCGGCCTCGCGGACGTGCCGGACTTTCCCGAGGCGCCCGAGACGGCTCCGGACTTCGAAGGCAACGCGGTGGCGAAGGCTCGCGACGCGGTGGCGGCGACGGGCTTGCCCGCCATCGCGGACGACTCGGGGATCGCGATCGACGCGTTGAACGGGATGCCAGGCGTGCTCTCGGCTCGGTGGTCCGGGCGGCACGGCGACGACGAGGCGAACCTGGATCTGGTGCTGGGGCAGCTTTCCGACGTGCCCGATGAGCGACGCGGGGCGCAGTTCGTCTGCGTTGCGGCGTTGGTGCTGCCGTCGGGCGAGGAGACGCTGGTCCGGGGCGAGTGGCGCGGGACGCTGGTGCGCGAGCGCCGCGGGACGAACGGGTTCGGGTACGACCCGATCTTCCGGCCGGACGGCGAAAGCCGGACGTCGGCAGAGCTGGACCCGGCGGAGAAGGACGCGGTTTCGCACCGGGGGCTGGCTTTGCGGGCGCTGCTGCCGGCGCTGCGCGAGCTGGCTTAGCTCAGCTTGATGCCGGGGCCGAGTTTGTCGGTGCCGACGAGCTGGGTGTCCTTGGCCTCGATGGTCAGTTTCAGGTCGGCCAGCGGACTGAGGTCCACGGGCTCGGTCACCCATTCGAAGGCGACTGTTTCCAGCTGGCTCATGGCCGCGAGGGGGCGAAGGCCGGGCACCTTCGTATTCCTGAATTTGATCATGGTGAGCGGCAGGTCGGCCAGGGGGCGCAGGTCTGTTACTCCCGTGTCGAACAGGCGGAGTCTGGTCGCGCGGGGAAAGCAGTGCGCGATTGCCGCTGCGTCGATCAGCTTTTCCTTGGTCCCCTGGTGAAAGAGGTCGATCTTGCTGGGCATCGGCAAAGGTGGCGAGGAGGCCAGCGTCTTCGTCCGGACTCCCCAGAGCTGCAGTGTTCTCAGGTTGGTCAACGAGGTGAGGGCGGCGAAGTCTTCTATCTTCCTCAGTTCGTCGAGAGCGAGGAAGGTGAGGCTCGTCAGGTCACCGAAAGCATCGATGCTGTGCCACGGTGACTGGCGAAACAGGGAAAGCATGCGTAGCTTCTGGAGGCCGTTGAGGGAGCGGACGTTGGTGAACCTGTGCGCGAAGTACAGCGCCACGTCCACCAGTCCGGGGTGATCGCTCAACGGGGCGAGGTCGACAACCGTGGTGTGGTGGAAAAGGGCGTCGACTTGAGTCAGGCACGGTAGTCCGCCGAGTGCACCGAGGTCGGCCTGTCTCTCCGAAGGGGGCAGGGTGACGCTCAGACCGGCCAGATTCTTCAGATGCCGTACGTGCGGCAGGAGCCGCACGGCTTCGACGGTGGCCACGCCGTCCGCCAAGGGCGAGTCGGCCAGTACCTCGGCCGCATAGCGTTCCGGGTCGAAGTACTGCCAGGCTTGGGTCAACTGCTTCTGTACCGCCAAGCGCGAGTCTTGTGCGTAGTTCCGCAACAGTTTCAGCGCTTCGGTGCCCGCGGTCAGCGCCGCAGCCCGGACCGAAGCGGCCGCGACCGCGTCCGACAGGCCGTCGAGCCTCTCGGGCAGGTATCGCAGCACCCGATCCCCGATCGAAGCCAGCGACCTGGTCTCCTTCAGGCTTCGCGGCGGTACCAGCTGCTCCCGGATCACGGCCTCCACCCGGGCGATGACGTCCAGGTCCGCGTTGCTCACCGTCTCCAGGCACGCCGCCGCCAGCAGGCGGAGGTGGCGTGTGTGCCGGGGCTCTTCGTCCGCCCGGTCGAGGATCCCAGTCAGCAACGTCCCGGCCTGGTGGTGCTTCGCGTGGCCGCACGCCATGACGATCGTCTCCCACCAGGTGTCGAGGTGGGCCCGGTCGATCAACGTCTCCAGGTGGTCCTGTTCGGTCGCCTCGTTCGCCGCGAGGCACTCCTGGAACGTCCGGTGCACGAAATCCACGCGATCACGCACCGGTTCCCTCAGCACGCCGCTGCGTTCCAGCAGGTGGTTGAGCACGTCGTCCGGGGTGTGGTCGACGTGCGGCAACGACGGCAGCCGCCGGGCGATGTGCTCGCGGACCCGGTCCTTCGGCAACTCCACCTTCGACGCCAGTGAAAGCCGCCAGGCCAGGTCGCCCAGGAGGACTTGCTTCTGCGCCTCGGTGAGGAGCACGCCGATCTTGCGCTCCGCATCACGCAGGTGGAGCAGCATCGACAGAGCTTTGCGGTACAGATCCATCCGGTCGCGTGGGAGCTCGGACCGGTGCGCCAGGTTGAGCGCACACAACATCGCGCACAACAGCGGGCTGGCCGCCAACGTGCGCAGGTGCGGCCGGCTGTCGAGCTGGTTGAGCAGGCGCCGTTGCACCGCGGGCAGATCGGTACCCTGCCGTATCGTGCCGCCGGTGGCCGCTGCCTTGTGCCACCGCGCCACCAGGGCCTCGATGTCGTCCGAGCTCATCGGCTCCAGCAGGACGCAGCCGAAACCCTCTTGGGCCAGCCAGCGCTGATCCGCCGCGGCGGTACGGGAAGTCACCACGAACAGGGTGTCTTCGAAGGCCAGTGACAGCTCCCGGAGCCAGGCTTTCACTTCCCGGCGGTGGTTGGCGCCGACCTCGTCGACGCCGTCGACCAGGATCATCGCCCGTCCGGCGGCCAGCACCCGACGGGCCCAGCCTTCCGGCGGGGCCAGCACCGGGGCGATGTGCCGGACGAATTCCTCCGGCCGCGGCAACGGATCGGCGGCGAAGCTGCGCAGCCGGATGGGGAACGGCACCCGGCCGTTCCACTCGGCGAGCTTGCCGGTGAAGCCGGTGCGGGCCGCCGTCACCGCCAGCCAGTCCAGCAAGGTCGTCTTGCCCGAACCGGCTTCTCCGCGTATCAGGATCCGGGGGGCTCCGCCGAGTGCGGTTTCGACTCGCATGTTCGCACTGCCCGCCGGGCGCCGGCGCTTTTCGAACCACCGCTCGTCGGTCTGGTGATCGGCCTGCCTGGCTTCGCCTTCGGGGGACACGCTCAGGCTCAAGTAGGCGACCGTGAGCGGCAGCGCGGGCTGGTCGTCCATCGTCAGCCCGAGCAGTTCGAGCCGGTCGAGTTCGTGGGCCAGCAGGCCCAGGTAGGTCGTCTCGAACTCGGCGTCGCGGTCGATGCCCTCGGGCGTCGCCAGGCTGGTCTTGGGCACCCTGGCGAGCAGCTCTTCGAGCTGTTCGTTCTGCCGGCCGAGCCGGCCGAGTACCTCGGCGAGCGCGCGAGGGGGGAACGAGGGGAGGTGCCGGACCACCTGCACGAGATGACGGCACGCCTGGTCCAGCGCCAGCTCGTACAGCGCGGCCGTCTTGGGCGCGAAGAGCCGATCGGCAGCCAGGGCGGGGAGGTCCTCGCGGATCTTCCTGGCCAGCTGCTCGGGGTCCGCGTCCGTCGCCAGGAGTGCCTCGTCGGACAGATCCGCCTTGCTCAAGGCGTCTTCCACCGCGAGGAAAGCCGCCTCGATCTCATGCGAAGGCAGCGTCGAGAAGCGGTCCGCGAGGACCGGCTCCAGCTGCTCGGCCACCTGCATGCCGATGTGCTGGACGAGGTTCTCCAGCTTGGCCCGCTCCAGCGGTCCCTTCAGCTCGCCCGCCGCCAGCTCGACCAGTTCGGCGGACCGCTCGAGACCGGCCTTGCGCCGCTGCAGCCACGACTTCGCCGCGGCCGAGGCAATCTGGCCGCCCAGCTTCAGCGCCGGCCCTTCCAGGCTCGTCAATGTGTCCTCCCACCCTCAGACCGCCGGATGATTCCGGCGGAACGGGGCAGGAACAAGCCTGCGATCGGGTGGACCGGTTCAGGCAGCCAGGCCGAGGTCCCGGAGCAGCTTCGCCACGTGGCCGGTCGCCCGGACGTTGTAGAAGGCGTGGGCGATCTTGCCGTCGGCGTCGACGACGAACGTCGAGCGGATCACGCCCAGGTACGTCTTGCCGTAGTTCTTCTTCTCGCCGTACGCGCCCCACGCTTCGATGACGGTCTTTTCCGGGTCACCCAGCAGCGGGAACGTGAGGCCTTCGTTCGATACGAACTTGGCGAGCTTCGCCTGCTTGTCCGGCGAGATGCCGATCACCTGGTAGCCGGCGTCGTTCAGCTCGGCGAGGTTGTCGCGGAAGTCGCAGGCCTGCTTGGTGCAGCCCGGCGTGCTCGCCGCCGGGTAGAAGTACACGACGACGGACCGGCCGCGGAAGTCGCGCAGGGACACCTCGTTGCCCTCGCTGTCGGGCAGGGTGAAGTCCGGGGCTTCGTCACCGGGGGAAAGGCGCTCGGTCATGCCCGGAGCTTAATGGCGGTGGCTCAGGCGGGGCCGCAGTAGGTGACCGCGACGGCCTCGGTCGCGCTCGGCCGGATCTGCAGCCGCAGCTGCGTCTGCTCGCTCGGGACCGCGAACGCCAGCGTGATGTGCACCGAACGGCCCGGCATGACGTCCTTGCCCGCGTCGGTGATGCCGGTGAAGCCCTGCGTGGTGTCCACGACCTGCTTGACCGCGGTGCCGCCCGAGGTGGCGGTCACGTTGAGGCCCGAGAGCTTGTACGTCGTCGAGCCGTCGTTGGTCAGCTGGACGTCGAAGGCCGCGCCGCGCGGGCTCTGCGGGTACGCCGACGGGCTGGGCCGGAACGACTGGGGGGAGCCGACCGAGATGGTGAGGCCGCTGGCGAACCGGTGGTCGGCGCCGAACTTGAGGTCGTGGCCCGCGGGGGAGGCCGAGGCGGAGGCGCCGGCGCCCGCGGGGGAGCCGCCCACGCCGAGTGCCGCGGTGCCGTCGTGAGCCGACGGGACCCCGCACGCCACCGCCAGGCCGAGCAGTCCTGCGGTGAACATGATCTTGCGGGTGCGCGCGAGCGCCATTGCGGGTACTCCAGTCGGCGGGTCGGGTGCCGTCGGCAGCGGGGGATTGCCGGGCGAACCCGCTCTACTCTGGCCGTGATCGCGCGCGGTTACGAGGCGCAACCGGGGGTTGTCGCGCACCTGGTGCCACCCCGTGGCCAATCCGTGACCGGAACGGCACGGCTGGTGACAATCTCTGGCCACATGCCACTTAAACCGCGAGGGCGAACAACAGGATGAAGATCGCGACACCGGCCACCCACGCCGCCATCAGCCAGCCGAAATCCCGGACCGGATCGACCGCCCGGCTCTCCTCGCCGGGCACGTAGACGCCGCGTTCCTCGAACCAGTCCGCCCAACGGGCAAACCACTGCAACGGGTTGCGCGACGACATGCTTCACCTCCGGGAGCGCCGTTCCTCCGTCACAGTACGCGTTCGGTCACGCACGCCGGAAGGTGCGGGCGGCCGTCCCTTCCCGACACGTCACGGTCGGGTGAACCTCGGCGTCACTCGTGTAGAAACTCAGGCGAGTCCGTGACGCTGCAGGATCGCCGCCGCACGGACGGTCGCGTAACCGCGCCACTCGAGCGCCGCGGCGGGCGAGAAGCTCGCGAAATCCACCCGCCAGCCACCGTCGTCCTGTTGCGCGGCCGCGAGCCGCCGCAGTTCGGCCTCGATGACGTCGTCGGCGAACAACGCGCGCGCCGGGCGGTCCGGCAGCGGCGCGAAGTCCAGGGCACGGAGGGTCTCGCCCTCCGAACCACCGTCCACCGGGGCCAGCCCGTCGGCCGGGACGAACGCGGCGAGGTGGTCCAGAAGCGCGGGCGCCTCCCCGTGGAGTTCGTGCGCTGCGTCCGCGAACTGCACCGCGAAGGACAACGCGATCGCGTGCGGCGGCGCGGAAAGCTCGCGGATGGCGCGGAAGCAGTACCGCGTCGCCGCGGCCAGCCACGGGTGCTCGCGCACGGCCCGGTCGTGGCGGGCGACGCGCAGGGCCACGCCCGCGGTGAACGCGGTGCTCTGCAGGGTCGCCTCCGCCGGATCGGCCTGGACCCAGAAGGGCGCGCAGCCGGCCGGGTCGGCCACCGGCAGGGCGAACGGCAGGCCACCGTCCGGACGGGACGCCGTGGCCAGCCAGTCGCAGAGCTTCGCCGCGTGCGGGGTCGTCGCCGGGGCGATCTCCTCGAACACCTCGAAGGCGTGGAGGGCGCCGCCGGGCTGGCTTTCCGGGGCCCGCAGGTCCGGCTCGAGGCCCCAGCCGTAGCCGCCGTCGGCGTTGCGGTAGCCGTCGACGGCGGCCAGCACCGCGTCGGCGCCGGTCGCGCCGCCGAGCAGTTCGAAGCGGCGGCGGTCGAGGAGGCGGGCGTGCGTCGCCATGAAGGACGCCGCGGCCGGAAGGTTCACGGACATGCCGCCAGCCTCGCACCGGTGTGGCCGGCGGTCTTGAACGGATCGGACGTCAGGGCAGCCGGGGCCCGACGGAGGGGGCCTCGCGCAGCCGCGCCGCGTCCTGCCCGGGTGGGGCACCGAACAGCCGGCGGTACTCGCGGTTGAACTGCGAAGGGCTGTCGTAACCGACGAGGTGCCCGACACCGGCGACGTCGCCCGCGTCGGCCAGCAACAGCGACCGGGCTTCCTGCAGGCGGATGCGCTTCTGGAACTGCAGCGGGCTCATCGCCGTCACCGCGCGGAACTGGCGGTGGAACGCCGACGCGCTCAGCCCGCTCAGCCGCGCGAGCTCCTCGATCCGCATCGGCTCGGCGTAGTTGGCCCGGATCCAGCGGATGGCCCGGCCGACGTGGGCGGCGCCGCTGTCGGCCAGGCCGATCCGGCGGACCAGGCCGCCGTGCGGGCCGGTCAGCAGCCGCCAGAGGATCTCCCGCTCGATCAGCGGCGCGAGCACGGGCGCGTCGGACGGGTGGTCGAGCAGCCGCAGCAGCCGCAGCGCCGCGTCCAGCAGCTCCGGACCGGCGTCGTCGATGGCGATGGGGGACGCGGGTGGGGTGCGAGGCGGCGCCTCGAGCAGCAGCGGGGCGATCGCCGTGGGCCGCAGGGCCAGGCCGAGGCCCAGCGCCGGCGTCCGCGGGGTGGCGCCGACGAAGTGGCCGGTCACCGGCAGGTCGGTGCCGACCAGCAGGTATTGCCCGGCGCGGTACTCGTGCACGTGGTCGCCGAGCAGCAGGCGTTTGCCGCCCTGGGCCATGACGACCAGCAGCGGCTCGGCGAGCGAGTGGTGCGGTTCGCTCGTTTCCACTTTGGATAGCAGCAGGCCCGGCACCGGCGTGCGCAGGTCGGCGTGTGCGTGCCGGGTGATGAGGTCGCGGAGTTGTTCGAGCACTCGTCCAGATAACCGGGGCCGAGAGGATCGTGCAAGAGGTCGGGGCGATCGGTCTACCGGTGAACAGGGTGTTCGCGGTTTCCTGGTCTCAGTCGATTCGCTGAGCAAGGAGAGTTTCGTGTCACTCGATCACTACGTCACCCTCGGCCGGTCCGGCCTCCGCGTCAGCCCCTTCGCCCTCGGCGCGATGACCTTCGGGGAAGACCCCGGTGGCGCCGGCTGCGGGGTCGAGGAGTCCGAAAAGATCCTCGCGACCTACCTCGACCTCGGCGGCAACTTCGTCGACACGGCGAATTTCTACACCAACGGGCATTCGGAAAAGATTCTCGGCGACTTCTTCGCCGCCCGCCCCGGCCGCCGGGCGCGGGTGGTGCTCGCGTCGAAGTTCTTCGGCAACCTGTTCCCCGGCGACCCCAACGGCGGCGGCGCCGGCCGGGCGTCGATCATCGCCCAGCTCGACGAGACGCTCCGGCGGCTGCGGACGGACCACCTCGACCTGTACTGGCTGCACAACTGGGACCGCCGCACGCCGATCGAGGAGACCATGCGGGCCCTCGACGACCTGGTGCGCGCGGGCAAGATCCGGTACGTCGGCTTCTCCAACACCCCGGCTTGGGTCACCGCGCAGGCGCAGGCGACCGCCCTGCTGCGCGGCTGGACACCGTTGATCGCGCTGCAGGTCGAGTATTCGCTGCTGGCGCGGACGGTCGAGGGCGAGCTGGCGCCGTTCGCGCTCGACCAGGGCCTGGCGCTGGTGCCGTGGAGCCCGCTGAAGAACGGTTTCCTGTCGGGCAAGTACCGGCGTGGCGCTCCGGCGCCGGAGTCCGCCCGCGCGGCTTTCGTCGGCGGTCCGTCCGAAGCGGAGTTCGCGGTCGTCGACGCCGTCGCCGCGATCGCCGGGGAGATCGGGTCGACGTCCGCGGCGGTGTCGCTGGCGTGGTTGCGCGCGCGGCGCGGAACGGTGGTCCCGATCATCGGCGCGCGGCGGCTGGAGCACCTGACCGGCAACCTCGCCGGGCTCGAGGTGACGCTGACGCCGGCGCAGCTGGCTCGGCTGGACGAGGTGTCGGCGCCGACGCTGGACTACCCGGCCCCGATGCACGGCGCTCAGCGGGCGATGCTCCAGTTCGCGGGCACGACGGTCGACGGTGAACCGTCCACTGTGTACCCGCCGTTGCTCCAGAGTGAGGTCCGCTACTGAAGGACGCTAACTGCGGAACGTGCGGCGGTAGGTGTCCGGGGGCACGCCGACCGTCCGGTTGAAGTGCCGTCGCAACGTCGCCGCCGTGCCCATGCCGACCGCCTCCGCGACCGCGTCGATGCTCGCGTCGGTGTTCTCCAGCAGCTCCTGCGCGCGGCGGATGCGCTGGTTCAGCACCCACTGCAGCGGTGTCGTGCCCGTGGCCGACCGGAAGTGGCGGCCCAGGTGGCGGCTGCTCAGGTTCGCTTTGCGGGCCAGGTCCTCGACCGTCAGCGGGCGGTCGAGGCGGGCCGTGATCCACGGGAGCAGCGAGGCCAGCGGATGGTCGTCGCGAGTGGGGACCGGTGCCGTCACGAACTGGGCCTGGCCGCCCGCTCGGTGCGGTGGCACCACCAGGCGGCGGGCGATCGTGTTGGCCGCCGCCGGGCCGTGGTCGGCGCGGACCAGGTGGAGGCACAAGTCCATGGCCGCCGCCTTGCCCGCCGAGGTCAGGACCTGGCCGTTGTCGACGTAGAGCACGTCCGGGTCCACGGTCACCCGCGGGTAGCGGGCGGCGAGGACGTCCGTGTGCGCCCAGTGCGTGGTGGCCCGCAAGCCGTCCAGCAGACCGGCCGCGGCCAGCACGAACGCGCCCGTGCACAGCGACGCCACCCGGGCGCCGCGGGCGTGGGCCGCGCGCACCGCGTCGACCAGGCCGGCCGGCGGGTCCGCGTCGACGTCGGCCCAGCCCGGCACGAGCACCGTGTCCGCGCGCGCCAGCCGGTCGAGGCCGTGGTCCGGCTCCAGCAGGAACCGGCCCACCCGCACCGGGGCCGGGCCGCAGACCGCGAAGCCGTACCGGGGATCGTCGCCGAACACCTCGGTGGCGATCGTCAGCTCGAACGACAGCATCCCGTCCGTGGCGGCGAGGGCGACAGCGTGCATGTCCGAAAGTGTACGCAGCACGTCGTTCCGGACACTGGTGACGGCGACCGCGGCCCGACAGGATGGCCTCATGACTTCGGTACTGGTTTACGGCGCTTACGGGCACACCGGCCGCTTCGTGGTGGCTGAGCTGGAGAAACGCGGGTACGACGTGGTCCTTTCCGGACGGAACGCGGCGAAGCTGCCGGGCGGGCGGCCGGCGTCGGTCGACGATTCGGCGGCCCTCGACCGCGCGCTCGACGGCGTGGCCGCGGTGATCAACTGCGCGGGCCCGTTCGCCGAGACGGCCCTGCCGGTCGCCGAGGCGGCCATCCGCGCCGGCGTCCCGTACGTGGACGTCGCCGCCGAAATCGAGGCGAACCTCGACACCCTCGCGCTGACCGCCGACAGTGCCGTGGTGCCCGCGATGGCGTTCTTCGGCGGCCTGGCCGACCTGCTGGCCACGGCGGCGATGGGCGACTGGACGGCGGCCGACGAGGTGCACGTCGCCTACGGCCTCAGCGGCTGGCGCCCCACGGAGGGGACTCTCGCCGCGGGCCGGGTGTCCAGGGAACGCCGTGACGGCAAACGCATCCGCTTCGCGGGCGGACAGCTGGAGTACCGCGACGACGCCCTGCCGACGCGGGAGTGGCCGTTCCCCGAGCCGCTCGGCCCCCGGCCCGTCTTCGGCGAGTTCTCGATGGCCGACATCGTCACCATCCCGCGGCACCTGCGGGTGCGCGACGTCGTCAGCTACATGACGGTCGACGGGGCGCAAGGCCTCGCGGCGGCGGGCGAGCGCGACGCGGCCGAGACGTTCGTGGTGGACGTCGTGGTGCGGGCCGGCGAGGACGAACGCCGCATCGTGGCGCGCGGCGAGGACATCTACGCGGTGAGCGCGCCGCTGGCGGTGGAGGCGGTGGACCGGATCCTGACCGGGCGGGCGAAGGTGAAGGGCGTTGCGCCGGCGGGGGAGATGTTCGACGCCGCCGACTTCCTGCGGGCGCTGGCCCCGCACATCACGATCGAGTTGGCCGCCCGGCCAGAGCGTGTTCTTCGTGGGTCACGGCGACCGCGCCGTGCTCCAGGACCTTGCCAGGGCGGCGGAATTCCCGGATGGCGTAATAGCTGAGGACGATGAGCATCGCGAGCTCGATGGGTAGTCGCCGGGGTGATGTCCTGCGCGAGGCACGACGAGCGAGGTCGGCGCGCACCTGCCGCACGCAGACCTCGCCCACGCGCGAGTGGGCCCGGAGAGACTCGAACTCTCACTGGCACGGACCTAAACCGTGTGCCTCTGCCAATTGGGCTACGGGCCCCAGGCGCTTCGAAGCGTAGCGTGCGGCGTGGCCCGTGCGGAGGCGGTGGGGCGGTCGACTAAGTTGGGGCCCGGAAGTCCCATGCGGCGAGGAGGACAAGTGGCCCGCGATCCCGAGACGATCGAGCGTGAGATCGAGCAGGCTAGGACCGCCCTGGCGGCGACGCTCGACCAGCTGACCGTCAAGGCCGACCCGAAGAAGCTCGCCGACGCGGCCAAGGACGGCGTGCGCGCCAAGCTGGACAACCCCAAGGTCAAGTTCCCGCTGATCGGCGCGGGCGTCCTCGTGCTGGTCCTGCTGGTGCGCAAGCTCCTCAAGTAGCGCTCAAGCCTGTTTCGCCGGCGCCTTGCTCTCCGCAGCGGGCGCCGGCGTCGGCGCCGCCGGGCTCTTGCGGTCCTCGACCGCCTTCGGGAGCTGCTTGCTCGGCGGCAGCTGCGGCTTCTTGTCCGCCGACTTCGGGGTCTGCTGCTTCGGCACGCTGCCGGGCGGCGGGACCTCGAGCGGCGGCAGCTTCGGGAGCGTCAGCCGGGCCGTCATGTAGGCGCTCGTGAAGTCCAGCGCACTCCCGTTGAGCAGGTGCACCACCGTCGTCTTGGTGTCGCCGGCGAGCTCCTCGACCAGCTGGTCGGCCCGGTCGCGCGCGGCGATGATGCCGGGCGCGCGTGCGGTCAGCTCCTTGCCGCGGCCGCTGACCGTGATGGCCCAGTCGGCGTCTTCTTGGACGTACGTCGCCGTGATCGCTTCCACCATCTGCCTCACGCCCCTCTCCCTCGCCAGCATCCTTACACAACCGTGACGCGGTCACCGCGCTTTCGTGACGTGGTTCCCGCGCCCCTCCTCCGGCCGCGAAGGTCCAGCACACTTTCTACCTTGTCATCGATACCGTAGAGCAACTCTGTGTCACAGGACACGACAACGCTGAGTAACGACCGAGTGGCCTAGTGCACGCGCAGGCTAACGTGCGCGCTGTCGCAGGCCCGTCCACAGCACGTCCATGGCGTATTCGGTGGCCGTCCCGGGGCTCACTTCTTCGTGGCGCTCGCACCAGATCGCGAGCCGTTCGCACGCTCCGACCACGAATTCCGCGGCCGCTTCGGCCCGCAGGTCGTCCCCGGTGTCGAAGTGGCCGCCCATCAGCGCGGCGATGAGGTCGGTCTGCTGCCGCCGGGTCTCCTCGACCTCGTCGGCGGCCGGCGTGCCGATCAGCACCATCTCGTGCCGCAGCAGCGACCACGCCTGGCAGCGTTCGCGGATGAAGACGAAGAAGGCCAGCAGGCCGCGCCGCAGCGCGTCCTCGGCGTCCACCGCGCCGACCGTCGCCTGCTCGGTGACCTCGCGCAGCACCGCCCGCGACTCCCGGATGCAGGCCAGCAGCAGGCCTTCCTTCGAGTTGAAGTACTCGTAGAGCATCGGTTTCGAGACGCCGACCAGTTCGGCGATCTCGTCCATCGACGCCGCCGCGTAGCCGCGTGCCGAAAAGACCTGCTCGGCGACCTCGATCATCTGCCGCATCCGGTCGGCCCGTGGCATGCGCTTGCGCTTCGCGGTGGTCACGGGTCAGACTCTACCGCGGGTAACCTACTGCCAGTAAGATGGACGACGAGTAACAGGAACTGGAGGCGTCATGGGCAACCGCACGGAGACCGGGGTCGTCATCGTCGGGACCGGGTTCTCCGGTCTCGGCATGGCGATCCAGCTGCGCAAGGAGGGCCGCGAGGACTTCGTCATCCTCGAAAAGGCCCACGACGTCGGCGGCACCTGGCGCGACAACAGCTACCCGGGCTGCGCCTGCGACATCCCGTCGCACATGTACTCGTTCTCCTTCGAGCAGAACCCGGGCTGGTCGCGGGCCTACTCGCCGCAGCCGGAGATCTGGCAGTACCTGCGCGAGACCGCCGACAAGCACGACCTGCGCCGGTTCGTCCGGTTCGGCCAGGAGATGACCGGCGCCCGCTGGGACGCCGAGGAGAACCGGTGGCACGTCGCCACCAGCGGCGGCGACGAGTTCATCGGCACCGCGCTGGTCGCCGGGGTCGGCGCGCTCCACCTGCCGATGATCCCGGAGCTGCCCGGGATCGAGAAGTTCGAAGGCCCGGCCTACCACTCCGCGCGGTGGCGGCACGACGTCGACCTCGCGGGAAAGAAGGTCGCGGTCATCGGCACCGGCGCCAGCGCGGTCCAGTTCGTGCCGAAGATCGCGCCCGAGGTGGCGGAGCTGACGCTGTTCCAGCGGACGCCGCCGTGGATCATGCCGAAGGCCGATCACGAGATGTCCGGCCGGACCCGGGCGCTGTTCAAGGCGTTCCCGCCGGCCCAGCGCGCCTACCGCACCCTGCTGTACTGGCTGCTCGAAGCGCGCGCGATCGGCTTCAACGGCCAGTCGTGGGTGATGAAGCTGGGGCAGCGCCTGGCCAAGCGCCACGTCGACCGCGCGATCACCGACCCGGCGCTGCGGCGCAAGGTGACCCCGGACTACACGATGGGCTGCAAGCGCGTGCTCATCTCCAACGACTACTACCCGGCACTGGCGCGCGACAACGTCGACGTCGTCACCGAGGGCGTGCGGGAGGTCCGCGCCCGCAGCGTCGTCGACACCGCGGGTGTCGAGCACGAAGCCGACGTCCTCATCTACGGCACCGGCTTCCACGTCACCGACGCCTTCGACGACCTGGAGATCGTCGGCCGCGACGGGCGCAACCTCGGCAAGGAGTGGGCGACCGAGGGGATGCGGACGCACCTGGGGATCACCGTCGAGGGCTTCCCGAACCTGTTCTTCCTGCTCGGCCCCAACACCGGCCTCGGGCACAACTCCGTCGTGTTCATGATCGAGGCCCAGATCTCCTACATCGCCGAAGCGCTGCGGCTGGCCCGTGGCCGGGCGATCGAGCCGAAGCCCGAGGTGCAGGAGCGGTTCAACGCGCAGATCCAGCGCAAGCTCGCGAAGGGCATCTGGACCCGCGGGGGCTGCAAGAGCTGGTACCTGGACGCGAAGGGCGTCAACCGGACGATCTGGCCCGGCTTCACCTGGCGGTACTGGCTGGACACGCGGAAGGTGCGGCGCGAGGACTTCCGGGTCGGCTGAACGGGCGGGTCCCTCGTCGGAGGGTGAGGGACCCGCCCGGGATCAGCGGGAGGTGTAGCGGCGGAGGTGGGCGATCAGGTCGACGGTCGGCATCCCGCACAGCTCGGCCATCCGCTCGAGCGCGGGCAGGTCGAGGGCGATCTCGCCGCCGCCCTGCTCGCCGGCCTGCCGCAGCCGGTCCTCGGCCCAGCGGCGCAGCGGCCACAGGTCGGGCGGGGCGTCGGCGACGACCTTCCGCAGGTCGACGCGGACCCGCCCGGGCTCGTCCAGGAACACCCGGCGGTGCACCTTGGCCAGCAGGTCCTGGGGCAGTTCGTCCATCGCGACGCACAGCTCGACCAGGCGCACGACGGAGCACTGTCTGGTGCCCAGCTCGTAGGTGGCCAGCGTCTGCAGCGAGATCTCGCTCTGCAAGTGCTGGTTCAGCTCCTTGCGCGTCCACCCTCGGCTGCGCCGGAGCTTGCGGAGCTCGTCTCCGAGGATCCGCTGGTACTCCTCAGCGTCGATCAGCACATCAATGTCCCCTGCCGTGCGCTCCCACGGCACCGCCCGGGCGTGATGATTCCCGTGCAGGTGCACCCTCACGTGTATGTAAGTGCGCTGGGCCCCGGCCCTTACGCGATTTTCGGCATGTCTTTGATACCGATTGCGCGAGTTAGGCCGAACGGGTTAACGACAGCTCGTTGACCGGCTCAGTTCACGCAGGGAACGCCCTCGGCGGTGATCGGTTTCTCCTCGTCGGCGCCGGCCGGCGGGGGTGTCGCGGCCTGCGACGTCGCTCCCGGGGCACCGGCGCCCGAGCCCGCGTCGGACGTCGTGCCCTGGTAGTCGGCGCCGAGGAACACCGTCACGTGGCCCGCGGCCACGCTCTTGTCCTCTTGGATCGTCGGCGAGCCGCCCAGCGCGGTCGCGACGGCCTGGCCCTTGTCCTTGCCGCCCTTCGGCACCCAGATCACCGTGGTCTTGCGCGAGGTGGCGTTGGACGTGTCGCCGGAGGTGAAGCCCTTGCTCTCGAGGGTCTTGGCGACGCCCGCCGCGAGGCCGGTGCGCCCGGAAGCGTTCCGGACGTCGACCGTGGTCGCCTTGTTGGCGGGATCGGCCTGCTGGGCGGGCGGGGCCGACTCACCCGGCTGCGGCCCGGCGAGCCCCTGCACGAACTGCTTCACCGCGGTGGGGTCGACCTGGATGGCCGAGCCGTCTTCGGGGGTCTTGTAGTCGATGTTCTTCACCGGGATGGTGCGGAACTCGAGCTGGCCGCCGGTCAGGCCCTTCATCTGCTGGGCGAACCCGAAGATGTCCCAGTGCTGGCTGAGCACGACCGACTTCTTGATCGCGTCGATCAGGTCGTTGAGCTTGCCGGGGTTGGTCAGCGTGCCGGCCGAGAGCACCTTGCGCGCCATGCCGGCCATGAACACCTGCTGGCGCACGACGCGGTCGAGGTCGCCGTTGGGCAGGCCGTGGCGCTGCCGGACGAACTCGAGGGCTTCGACGCCGGAGATCGTGTGCTGCCCCTTGGTGAAGTTCGCGCCGGAGTACTCGTCCTTGACGGTGTTGTTGAGGCAGACGTCGACGCCGCCGACGGCCTTGGTGATCTCGCTGAAGCCGAGGAGGTTCACCGCGGCGTAGTTGTCGATGGTCGACCCGGTGAGGTTCTGGACGGTCTCGATCAGCTCCCGCGCCCCGGCCTGGTTGGCCTGGACGTCGAGCTCCTTCGGGTCGGTGACGCCCTTCTTCTGCAGGTCCTTGCGGGCCGTCAGCATCGCCCGCGCGTACGCCGAGTTGATCTTGTGCTTGCCGTAGCCGCCGGGGATGTCGACGTAGGTGTCGCGCGGCAGCGAGATCGCGACGGCCTTGCTGCCGTCGTTGGGGATGTGCACGAAGATCAGCGAGTCGGTGTTGAGCTCGCCGTCGGCGTCGCCGGCGCGCAGCTCGTCGAGCACCTCGCGCGGCAGGGGGTTGCCCTGGGCGTCGGTGCGGCTGTCGAGGCCGACCAGCAGGATGTCGCGGGCGCCGTCGGCGGGCTTGTCGCCACCGCCGCCGTCGTTGATCACGTTCGTGTAGTTGAGCCCGTTGACCAGGCCCTGCATGGCCGCCCAGGCGTACCCGGTCAGGCCCACCACCAGCAGCGAGACGACGGCCAGCGCGATCTTCGCGCCGCGGAAGGAGTTGCGGCCGGCGCGCGGGGCCGGGCGCGGCTCCGGGCGGCGGGACGCCGACGGGGCGGCGCGGCGGGCGTCCGCCGGCTCGCGGCGCGGTGCCGGGCGGCGCGGCGGGCTGCTGCGCCGGGCATCGTCGCGGCCTGGCTCGTCCTGCCAGGGCCGGGCCGGGCGACGGCCGCCTTGCCCGTTCCGAGGCGGGTGGTCCACGCGGACGGCTCCTCACTCCATCGATCGGGTGGTGCTCAGGGATGGGACGCATGGTGCCGTCCCCGGGTTGCCGTAGCGTTACACATCCCCCTGCGAATGTGCTCCGCGCCACCCAGTTTCCCGGAGGTTCGACGGTTTCGCCTGGTCAGGACGTCACGTTCGCCGGTGGCTGCCCCGGGATGAGGGTGCCCGCGGCGGCCAGCAGCGCAAACGCGGCCGTCACCGCGTGCAGCGTGACGCCGAGGAAGCCGGGCGTGCTGCCGTCGGCGGCGAACAGCAGCGAGGGCGCACAGGCGAGCGCCGTGGCCAGCCATGTGCCGGTCGCCGCGCCGGCCCCGATCCGGATCGTGTGCAGCAGGAAGACCCCGAGCAGCAGGTGCACCAGGCTCTGGATCGGGTCGAGCCGCAGGCCGAGCAGGTCGGCGTCGGCGGCGACCCCGCCGAAGCGGGTCAGCGCGAAGCCGAACACACCCAGCGTCGCGTAGCCGATCCCGAGCCCGGCCGCGGCCCGGGTGAGCACCGCCGTCCGGCGGCCGGGGTGGTCGGCCGCCCGCGGGGCCCGGACGCCGTGGGTGTGTCGTTCGAACCACCAGAAGACCAGCGTGGCGGGCACCGCGAGCAGCCCGACCGCGACCAGCGTGCGCGGCCGGATCAGCCAGCTCAGCCCGTCGGCGATCCGGCCGGGCAGGTACACGACGGCGACCAGCAGCAGCATCGCGGCGAGGAACGCCAGGTAGAGGCTCATCGGCGCGCGCAGGACGAACCGGCAGGCGCGGGCGATGCCTGGCCGGTCGCCGAGCCTGCCGAGCGGGCGGGCCAGCAGCCCGAGCACGCCCAGCTGGACGAGGCCGAGCAGCAGCACGCCCCACGGCGGGGCGGAGAAGGCGGCGGGCGCGCCCGGGCTGCCGAGCAGGACGGGTGGCCCGCCCCGCAGGACGCTCACCCCGGCGAGGCCCGCGACGCCGGCCGCGGCGGCCGCGGCGAACAGCCGTCGCGCCGGGCGGACGCCGTCGGCGTGGGCGAAGGCGAGCTGCTGGGCGAGCAGGGCGATGGCGAACGTCGCCGCGTAGCGCGGCAGCGGCGAACCGGACCAGCTCGCGGCCAGCTCGCCGACGGCGACCGCGGCGAGCAGCCCGGCGGCCGCGGGCACCGGCGCCCGGCGGTGCAGGGCCAGCAGCGGGGGCGCGCACACGATCGTCAGCAGGTAGACACCGAGCAGCCAGAGCGGGTGCAGCGCGATCCGCATCACCGTCGCCGTGGTCCCGGCCGGGCTGCCGAGCAGTTCGAGCGCGAGCGGCGTCAGCAGCGCGACGACCGCGAAGATCAACGCCGGGCGCAGCAGCGGGCTCGCGCGTTCGGCCAGGTAGTGGCGGTAGCCGCCGCCGGCCTCCTGCTCGGCGCGCCAGCCGGCCGCATTGGCGTGGCCGCCGGCGAAGTAGATCAGCGGGGCGAGCTGGGCGAGCCAGGTGAGCGGCCACAACGCCGCCTCGGGGGCGCCGGCCCAGTGCGCGAGCGCCGTCACCGATTCGCCGAGCAGCAGCAGGACGACCCCGCCGGCGCCCAGCAGGGCCCACCGGCCGACCTCCGCCGGGGCGGTGACGGGCACGGGCGCCCGCGGCTCGCGGCGGGCCCGCAGCCAGCCGCGCAGCCGGAAGACCAGCAGGCAGCCGATCACCAGCACCCCGGCGACCATCGGGCCGATCGGGTCGCCGACCGGCGGGCCCCAGCGCTGGTGCCACGAGTTGACGACCAGCCCGGCCGAGTAGAGGGAGGCGACGACCCGGCAGGTGAGCGCCGAGTTCATCGGGTTGAGGTCGCAGGCGTGGTGCATGTCGTAGGACAGGCGGTCGTCCAGGGCCTCCCGGACCTCGGGGCCGAGCGGGTGGCCCTTGCGGTCGGCGTACCGGAGCAGGTCGTAGCCCAGGTCGTGGGCCTTGCACGGCACGGAGTAGTCCCACTTCGTGTTGTCGTCGCCCCACGGCGTCGAGCAGCCGCCGTCGACGTGCACGGCGCGGACCGTGCCGTCGCGGGCCGGCAGCGACCCCGGGGTGACGCCGCTGAGCGCGGTGAAGTCCTTCGGCAGCCGGGCGAGCGCGTCGGGGTGCGGGCCGGGGTGGACCAGCGCCTCGATGGCGTTCTGCGCGGCCAGCACGTCACCGGTCGGCGGCCCCTGGTCCGGCGGGGACGGCGGGCGCGAGGCGATCAGCCCGAACGCGAAGACGACCAGCAGGACCAGCAGCAGCCACCCGGACGTCGACCAGGGTCGGCGGGTGCGTGGCGGATCGGTCGGTGCCGGCATGGGGTCAAGGGTGCCAGCCCCGCTCGGCGGCCGACATGGGGACAACCACCGGACTGCGTGGCGGTTTCCCGCAAGCTGCCCGGACGGCTGCCCGTTCTCCCCTACCGCGGCGGGGGCGTCCTGGTGAGACTGGGGACAGGGGGCGCGGCGACCAGGAGGCAGCAGTGCGCTCGACCGAGCTCGCCGTGCCCGCGGAGAACACCGTGCGCGCACTGCGCCGGCTCGCCCCCGGCGCCCGGCTGCGCGAACCGCGCACGCCGGAGCTGCGGGTGCTGGCCGGTGCGCTGCGCGACTGCGCGCCGCCGGAGCTGGCGCGGGCGCACCCCGGGCCGGTCGGCCGGGTGGTGCTGGCCGCTCAGCTGCGGGCGCTGGACCGGGCGATGACGGGCTTCTTCGCGGCGGGCGAAGGGGGCCCGGAGGCCGCCCGGCTGGTCCGCGCGGCGTTTTTCAGCAGGGTCAGGCAGGCGCGGCCGCTGCTCGACCGGCTGGCCACCGAGCCGGGACTGCGGACAGCGGCGCTGGCCTGGGCGGACGTGCTCGGGCACCGGATACTGGCGGGGCAGCTGCGCGGGGTCCGGGAGGTCCCGGGGGAAGAGGACGGCCGCCGGGCGGCGGAGCTGGCGGTGGCGGCGCTGTTGCCGCGGGCCGAGGCCGGCGCGGGCGGGCGCGAGGTACTCCTGCCCTGGCCGGACGGTGGTTCGCCGTCGGGCTCCGGGCCGGTGGGCGTCCCGCCGGACGACAGTGCGGGTGATGCGGGCGGCCCACGGCCGGCGAGCGGTGGTTCGCCGTCGGGCGCCAAGCCGGTGGGCGTGCCGCCGGGCGACGGTGCGGGTGATGCGACCGGCCTGCCGCCGGGTCCCGGCGAGGGAGGCCGACCCGCTTCGGGTGACCGTGGCTCACCGCCTCCCCCCGGCCCGGCCGGCGGCAGCGCGTTCCTCCACGTCCGCTCGGTCCGCGTCACCGACCGTGGCTTCCGGGTCGACGTCCACGCCGATCCGCCCGTCGAGCTCCTCCGCGACGGCGACGGCCTCACCCTCCGCGCCCTGTGGTGGAACGGCCTGGACCGGGTCGCCGACGACCTCGGCCACGAGTACCTGCTCCTGGCCAGGGACCACGCCGGCACCGGAACCGTCCGGCACTGGTGCCACCCCCGTCCCGCGCCCGGCGCGCGCGTCCTGCGGCTCGAGTCCGCCGGCTACCGCGGGGAGCGGGTACGCCTTGACCCGGCCTCGGCCGGGACCTGCGCCGAGGTGCTCGTCAAACTCGAACTCACCGTCCGGCTGGGGGTGTGACCGTGTCCGGGGCGAAGCAGACCTGGTCGCGGCCGTTCTCCTTCGCCAGGTAGACCGCCGCGTCGGCGGACTGGAGGAGGCGCTCGAGGGTGTCGCCGTGGCGGGGGTGGCGGGCCACGCCGATCGACGTCGTCCGGTCGGCGATGGTTGCCGGGTCGCCGCGCTTGTCCGTGGTCACCATGTGCAGCTTGGCGATCGCGATGCGGATGCGCTCGGCGGCGTCCCACGTCGCGTCTTCGTCGATGTCCGGCAGCAGAATCAGGAATTCCTCGCCGCCGAAACGGCCGACCAAGTCGCTCGGTCTGGTCACTTCGTCGAGCGTTTGCGCGACGGTGCGCAGCACGTCGTCGCCCGCCGGATGTCCATAGGTGTCGTTAATCCACTTGAAGTGGTCCAGATCGACCATCAGCAGCGCCAACTGATCACCCGATCGGGAGGTCCGTTCAAGAGCCCGTTCGGCCGCCTCCGACCAGCCACGCATGTTGAGAATGCCCGTTTTCGGGTCCGTCCGGACGTCGTTCTGGAGCTGATCGAGTTCCGCGAGGCGATTGAAGACCACGGTGACCACGGCCATCACCGCCACCATCGGCGGGACGGCGGCGAGCAGGATCGCGGTCACCGCGCCGAGGCCGATGGTGATCGCTTCGAGCATGTTGTCGGCCGGGCTGCCCAGCACGTTACGAACCGTGCGCCCGGCGGGGGATCCGAGTAGCAGGACCCCGCCCACGTACGCGATCTGGATCGCTTCGTAGATGGCTCCGGTGACGACGATGGTGCCGAACTCGCGGAGGAAGTCGCCCCAGCCCGGCCGGCCGAGCAAGTGCGGCCCGAGTGCCGTGTAGGTGAGGTGGGCGAGCGCGCCGGCGAGGCCGTGCGTGATGGACGAGAAAATGAAGTTGTGGGCGGGCCGCCGCGCGATGAACCAGTGCTGCAGCCGGATCACGGCGATGACGAAAAGGGTGAGCGGTACCGGCAGTATCATCGCGGCGGAAAACGTCCACACGGCGGTGAGGTCGATCAGCACCGTTTTGGTCCGGTCGCGCCGTCGTTCTTCCTGGCGCTGGGTCAGTTGAATGTGGACGGTGGCACCCGCGGCCAGAATCGCGAAATTGATCCAGTCGTTTCCGGACGGAATCGGCGAGCGTGCGAACGACACGGCGAGAACGGTCACCGCGACGGCTTCGGCCACCAGCATGAAGGCGACCTGCACCGGCCGGCGGCGCCAGAGCGCCCAGTTGCCCGGCCAGTACGCGTGGTGGGCCCGGGCGGTCGCCGGGAAGCCACTGGTCGTGGTCGCGGGCGTACCTGTGGTCACGTCCGGTTCCGCGGCGCCGCGGTTTTGGGACGCCGCCGCCCGCGCCGCCTGCTCACCGCCTGGTTCGCCCGGCGCGCCCGCGTCCCCGTCCGGTCCTGGATGCAATTGGTCACCTCCTTTCCAGCCTAGTCCCGGCCTTGAGTAATCTCATCGGTACCTGGCAGAGTGTTCACGCATTCCGTGGCCGGGTACCATCCCACAGCAACGGACCGGTCAAGGTCCCGGAGTAACTGCCGGGAACGCGGCGCAAAAGGTTCTGCGAGACTCTCCCCGCATGGAGGTGGCCCCCATGAGCAACCGCGACTTCTGACCACCCTCGAATTGTCACCCGTGACGTCCGCGAATGCCATTCATGATCTTGGCCGTACCCCGGAGGTGGCACCTGGCGCTCACGACGGCCAGGCTTGCGGCTCCGCCCCGCCCACCCGGCGCCAGGCGAACGCCACCGGCATGGCCAGCAGCAGTCCCACCGCGCCCGCGAGCGCGATGGTCGCGTGCGCGGACCCCAGCGCCTGCGCGACCAGCCCGCCCACGCCGACGCCCACGCCCTGCGCGACCCGCAGCCCGGTCCGGTACAGGCCGCCCGCGCTGCCCCGGATGTCGTTCGGCACCCACGTGATGAACGTGGCCGACACCGTGATGACGTACGCGCCCGTCGCGCCGGCCAGCGCGAGCAGGATCAGCGCGAACACCAGGTTCGGCCGCAGCGCGAACGCCGCCAGCGCGGCCAGCGGCAGCGCGGCGAGCACGCCGAGCAGCTTGCGGCGGTGCTCGGTCGTGACGAACCGCGACAGCAGGAACGTCCCGGCCACGAAGCCCAGCGGATCGGCGGCCAGCAGCCAGCCGACCGCCTGCTCGCCCGCGCCCAGCTGCGCGGCGAGCGGCGCCGCGAGGCCCTCCGGGATCACCGCCAGGCCGACGAGCCAGGACAGGTAGAGCAGCACCCGCAGCCGTTCGTCGCCGAAAACCTGCCGGACGGCGCCGAACCACGGGGCACCGCCGTCGCCCGCGGCGGGCCGGCGCAGCACCAGCAGCCGCACGGCGACGGCGGCCACCAGGAACGTCAGCGCGTCGATCGCCAGCGCCCACGAGGTGCCGATCGTGGTCACCAGCAGCCCGCCGACGGCCAGGCCGGCCAGCATCGCGGTGTTGTTCGTGATCCCGCGCAGGTCCTGGCTCCGCAGGTAGACGTCGTCGGCGGCGAAGACCTCGCGGCCGAGCGCGTTCTGCGCCGCGTTGCCCGGCGCGTTCGCCAGGCGCGCGAGGACGAACAGCACGAACAGCCCGCCCATCGGCATCCCGGGCAGGGCCATCAGCCCGATCAGCACGGCCTGCGCGAACGAGCCGGTCACCAGCACCGCGCGCCGGGGGAACCGGTCGGCGAGCTGGGACAGCCCGAGCCCGCCGGCGAGCGCGGGCAGGAACGTCAGGGAGTAGACGACGGCCGACAGCAGCGGCGACCCGGTCCGGTCGAAGGTCAGGATGGCCAGCGCGACGATGGTCAGCTGGTCACCGAGCATCGACTGCGTCTCGGCGAACCACAGCGCGCGGAACTCCCGGTTGGCCAGGACGGCCCGGAGCCGGGGTGTCGCGCGTGTTGTCACCTCGTCACCGCCGTCCCCCGATCGAGTGAACATGGACCGTCCGCATTGTGCCTCTCCGGTGACGACCCCATCCGGGGGAGTCACGGTCGACCACCGGAAAGTACCCACAGTATGCCGCCGGTTACGCCCCGATGTCCCCGGAATGCGCGCCGGTCACCCCCTCGTGACCGGCCCGCGGGTACGTCCGGACTGATCGATCCGGACTCGCTCGGCGCAGGGCGGCGGCCGCTCGTCGTGGCGCCGATGCCGCGTTGGACCGAATGGGCCAAGACTGGACAGTGAGCCGGCCGGGGTGGACGGACCGCGCGCCGCCGGCGCTGCAGATCGGGGAGAAGCGATGGACGGGTTGATGCAGGGCAAGGCGGTCGTGGTCACCGGCGCCGGCCGGGGTCTTGGCGAGGCGTTCGCGGTGCACATCGCGCGCGCGGGCGGGGCAGTGGTGGTCAACGACGTCGACGCCGAGCTGGCGGAGCGGACGGCGGAGACCATCCGCGCGCACGGCGGCCGGGCCGTCGCGAGCGGGCACAGCGTGGCGGAGGCGGGCGAGGCGCAGGAGATCGTCGACCTGTGCGTCAAGGAGTTCGGCGGGATCGACGGGCTGGTCAACAACGCGGGGCTGAACTACGAGGCGCTGCCCTGGGAGGACGACGCCGAGCAGGCGCGGGAGCTCGTCGCGGTCAACGTCCTCGGTGTGGTGAACACCGGCCTGGCCGCGATCAAGGCGATGGTCGACGCGGGCACCGGCGGCTCGATCGTCAACATCTCCTCGGGTGCTTCGCTCGGGCAGCGCAAGCTCGGCGTGTACGCGGCGAGCAAGGGCGCGGTCGCGTCCCTGACCTACTCCTGGGCCCTCGACCTCGAGGACGTCGGGATCCGCGTCAACGCCGTCTGCCCGCTCGCGCACACGCGGATGGTGTGGAAGTCCGAACGCTCCCTGCGCGCCTGCCCGCCGGACCGCACGCCGGCGCGGATCGCGCCGGTCGTGCTGTTCCTGCTCGGCGACGGCTCGGACGGCATCACCGGCCAGATGATCCGGTGCAACGGCCCGCAGCTGCACATCATGGGCCAGCCGTTCCTCAAGCAGCCGATCCTCGAGCGCCCGATCTGGGACACCGAGACCGTGCAGAAGGCGTTCGACGAGGTCTTCTCCGCCCACCTGGAGAACTACGGCCTGGAAAAGCGCGTCCCGCCGCGGCTGCGCAAATGGACGGACACGACCTCGCCCCGGACCGCCTAGGCGCCCGCCGCGGGCTCGCGCGCCGCCGCGTAGAGCGCCTCGATGTCGGCCGAATACCGGTCGTTGATGACCCGGCGCTTGAGCTTGAGCGTCGGGGTCAGCTCGCCGGATTCGGGCGTCCACGCCTTCGGCAGCACGTGGTAGCGCTTGATCTGCTCGATCCGCGCGAGCCTGCTGTTGGCCGACTCGACCGCGCGTTCCAGCTCGGCTCGGACCGCCGGGTGGTTCGCGAGGTCGGTGAGGTCTTCGGGGGCGGCCTCGACGCCGTTCGCCGCGGCCCAGCCGGGCGCGATCTCGTCGTCCAGCACGATCAGCGCCGTCACGTACGGGCGGTCGTCGCCGATCGCGACGGCCTGGCCGATCAGCGGGTGCTCCTTGAGCAGGCCCTCGACGCGGGTCGGCGCGATGTTCTTGCCGCTCGAGGTGATGATCAGTTCCTTCTTGCGGTCGGTGATCGTCACGAAGCCGTCTTCGTCGATCGTGCCGATGTCGCCGGTGGCGTACCAGCCGTCGGCGTCGGTGGCGTCGGCGATCGTGCCGTCCTCCTGCAGGTAGCCGAGGAACACGATCGGGCCGCGCACCAGCAGCTCGCCGTCCTCGGCGACCTTCACCTCGACGCCGTCCAGCGGCTTGCCGACCGTGCCCGCGCGGAACGCCGCGCCGGAGTTGGACGTCGCCGCGCCCGTCGTCTCGGACAGGCCCCAGACCTCGCAGATCTCGATGCCGAGACCGGCCAGGAAGTAGATGATCTCCACCGGGATGGCGGCCGCGCCGCTGGAGGCGACGAGCACCTTGTCGAGCCCGAGCAGGGCGCGCACCGGCGCCAGCGCGGCTTCGTCGGCCTGCCGGATCTTCTCGGCCAGGTCCGCGGGCACCGGCTTCCCGGCGCTGCGCAGCTTGTAGCCCTGCTGCAGCAGCTCGTTCGCCTGCAGCAGCGCGGTGCGCCGGTCCTCCGGGACGCCGGCGAGCATGTTCTTGAGCCCGGCGACCATCTTCTCCCACACGCGCGGGACGCCGAAGAAGCTCTGCGGGTGCACCTTGCCGAGCGCGCCGACGACCCCCGTCGGGTCGGCCAGGGTGTGCACGTGCCCCGCCCAGACGATCGGCAGGTAGATCGACAGCTCCCGCTCGGCGATGTGCGCGAGCGGCAGGTACGCGATGTTCGTCGCGTGCATCGGCGGGTGGTGCAGCTCGGTGACCGCGTACGCCTGGTGGACCGCGTTGCGGTGCGAGAGCACCACGCCCTTCGGGTCGCCGGTGGTGCCGGAGGTGTAGATCATGGACAGCGGGTCGTCCGGCTTGATCTCCTGCCAGGACCGTTCGAAGGAGTCCGGGTCGGCGGCAAGCGCTTCCCGGCCCCGGGCGCGCAGCTCGGCGAGGGTGAGGAACCGGTCGTCGCCTTCGGGGAGCGCGGTCTCGTCCATGACGACGACGTGCCGCAGCGCCGGGAGGTCGTCGAGCACCGGCCGCCAGCGCGCCAGCTCGTTCTCCCCGCCGAGCACCACGACCGGCGCCGCGCTGTGCCGCGCGACGAACCGGATCTGGTCCGGGCTGAGCGTGGCGTAGGCGGTGCAGGGGATCGCGGACAGGTGCGTCGCGGCGAGGTCGGCGATGATGTGGTCGGGGCAGCCGGGCGCCATGATCAGCATGCGGTCACCCGCGGCGAGCCCGAGCCCGGCCAGCCCGCGGGAGACCTCGGCGATCGCGGTGCGGAACTCCGCCCACGTCAGCGTCGGTTGTCCTTCGAGGTCGAGCGAGGTGATCGCCGGCAGGTCCGGGTACTCGACCGCGTTGCGGTGCAGCAGCCGCGGGATCGTCTGGCCTTCGGTCTGCTCGGCGACGGACGGGGTGGTCAACGCTGGCCTCCTCGGTACTCCGGATGGCCACACTGTAGGGGCTCCCGGCGCAGGGGGATAGAGAATCGCGGCCACGTCAACCGTCGCCGTCGAACCGGACAAAGCGGTCAGGCTCTCACGACTGTCCACTGTGTACACGGGCGTTCGCGCCGGAACCGCGCTTCAATGGAGGGACTGCTGCCACGAGGGACGGCGGACTCCGGGGGGAACCGATGACGCGGTCGGCGCGCAAGCTGCTCGAAGAGATCCAGGCCGAACTCGCGCCGCGCGACGACGACAACCGGCTCGTGCCGCTGATCACCGCGGGCCGGGCGCCGCGCGCGGTGTTCGCCGCGCTCGCCGCCGAGGAGAAGCTGATCACGCTCAGTGACTGGCGGAGCTTCCACGCGCTGGCCGCCCGGGCCGACGAACCGAACGCGCGCACCTTCTTCGGCGGGCTCGCGCCGGGCGAGCAGCAGGCGAACGGGATGCTCGACGCGTTGCTCGCGGCGACCGGTCCGGACCACGGGAAGGAACGCCCGCGCGCGGGCTGCCAGGTCTACCCGGCCTACGTCGCCTGGCTCGCGCTGAACGGCGAGTCGTCGGCCACCGCGGCGGGGATCTTCGCCAACTTCGCCGCCTTCGGCCGGTACTGCCGGGACGTCGCCGCCGGCATGCGCGCGCACTACGGCTTCACCGACGAGCAATGTGCGTTCTTCGACTTCTTTGCTGCGGACGTGCCGGAAATAGAAGAACAAGCGCTCGCCGCGATCCAGGCCGGCCTCGACGCCCACCGGCTCGACGAACGCGAAGCGCACCGCTGCGCCCGGCTCTTCCAGAGTTACGAGCTGCTCTTCTGGAACACGCTGGCCGACGAGTTCCCCGGCTGATCGCCGGCCGCGGTCGCGGAACCGGTACCGGGCCACCGCAGCGTGATCAGCCGGCTGCGATTGCGGAATGCCGGGAATTACGACTCGGTCTCCGGTGAATCCGTGGCGGTGTTCCCCAATCCTGCGCATTCCGCTTTCCCGGGGCTGTCTACTCCGGACGAAGGCGGGGTCCGGAGGGGCGAGTGCGGGTCCGTGATGTTTGTCACCGAACGATTCGCCGCTGTCGTACGTAGAGGGGCGGACCGGGACGCGCGGCGGCGAACGGGAGCGCTCCCAGTGCTCACATCCGTGCGTGGAACGAAAGTCGCCCTGCGACGAACGTCACGACTTACGGTGGTGGACTTTCCAAGCGCAGGCGGCGAGTGTTGACGGGTCACCGGTTCAAGATCACGTTCTCGCCACGGACTTGACGCGCCCTGGAGGGCTGCCTAACGTCGTCGCGGGCGAAGCAGACCACGGTGATGTTGATCCGGCTGGTCGGAATCCGGGTGTCGAACGCCTCGGGCGACCCGAAACCATGTACTGCCGGAAGGAAAACGGACCCAGGTGAAGCAGATTTCTCTTCGACGCAACCGGGGATCCTCGATTCGGAAGCGCGTGCTCACGATCGCGCTCGTCCCCAGTGTCGCGCTGTTGCTGGTCGGGGTGGCCCTCGCGGGCTACCTGATCTACGACGCCGTCACCGGCCGGGACTACACGAACCGCATCCGGGGCTCGGAAGCCCCGTCGATCCCCTTCCTCGCCTCCCTGCAGCAGGAGCGCCAGGCCACGCTGAGCTTGCTCGCGGGCCAGAGCAACCAGCGCGCCGTGCTCGCGGCCGTCCGGCCGAAGACGGACGAGAACGCCGCGAAGACGATCCAGTACCTCAAGGACAGCTTCGCCGACTACGACGACACCCCGCCGAGCGTGCTGAAGAACATCACCACGTTCTTCGGGCTGTACCAGCAGCTGCCGCAGAACCGGCAGGCGATCGACGGCGGCCAGATGCAGATCAACCAGGCCTTCGTCTACTACAACAAGATGATCGACCAGTTCACCGACGGCGTGGCCGGGCTCGCGCAGAACGCGCGCGGCGCCCAGAACGCGTTCGACCGGCTGACCGCCATCCCGCTGTTCACCGCGGCCGACGAGATGCAGCGCAGTGACGCCCTCGCCGCCGCCGGGCTGGCCGCGGGCGGGCTGAGCAACGACGACTTCCGGACCTACGTCGGCCAGGTCGGTGCCTACCACGCCCAGCTCGACGCGTCGGCGCCGAAGCTGATCCCCGAGGTCAAGGCCAAGTACGACGAGCTGCTGGCCAGCCAGCCGTGGCAGACGGTCAACCAGGTCGAGACCACGTTCCTGCGTGGCGACCTGTCGAAGCTGCCGGTGCCGCAGGACCAGTGGCGCACCGCCGCCCGCCAGGTCGGTTCCGCGCTGATGGGCATCTTCATCCTGCAGAGCTCCAACGCGAGCCAGGCCGCGATCAACGACGCCGACTCGACGTTCACCGAGTCGCTGATCGCCGGCGTGGTCGCGGTCCTGTTCGCGGTCTTCGTGGTGTTCGTCGCCGTCCGGCTGTCGAACCGGCTCATCGGCCGCCTGCACCGGCTGCGCGAGGACACCCTCGACGCGGCCGAGGTCCGGCTGCCCGAGCTGGTGGCGCGCGTCCAGGCGGGCGAGCCCGTCGACCTCGAAGAAGGCGGTCACTTCCTCGACCACGGCACCGACGAGATCGGCCAGGTCGCCGACGCCTTCAACAAGGCGCAGCAGACCGCCATCGCGGCCGCCATCGAGGAGGCGAAGACCAAGGAGGGCACCAAGACGGTGTTCCTCAACATCGCCCACCGCAGCCAGGTCATCGTGCACCGCCAGCTCAAGGTGCTCGACCAGGCCGAGCGCAAGCAGGAAGACCCGGAGCAGCTGGACACGCTGTTCCAGCTCGACCACCTCTCCACCCGCGCCCGGCGCAACGCGGAGAACCTGATCATCCTCGGCGGCGGCCAGCCGGGCCGCCAGTGGCGCAACCCGGTCGGGCTGGCCGAGCTGGTCCGCGGCGCGTCCGCCGAGACCGAGGACTTCGCCAGGGTCAAGACGGCCGTGCTGCCGCAGATCGCCATCCGCGGCCCGGTCGTCGGCGACCTCGTGCACCTGCTCGCCGAGCTGATCGACAACGCGACGGCGTTCTCGCCGCCGCAGTCGCGGGTCGAGATCCGCGGCAACGTGGTCGGCAAGGGCGTCGTGATCGAGGTCGAGGACCAGGGCCTCGGGCTCGAGCCGGACCAGACCGAAGAGATCAACACGATGCTGGCCGACCCGCCGGACTTCGGGATCATGGCGCTGTCGGACGAACCCCGCCTCGGCCTGTTCGTGGTCGCGCGGCTGGCCGCGCGGCACGGCATCCAGGTGCACCTGCGGGAGTCGGCCTACGGCGGCACCCGGGCCATCGTGCTGGTGCGCACCGACCTGCTGGCCCCCTTGGCGGAGACCGAGCCGGAGCAGCCGATCACCCCGCCGAAGCCGGAGCTCGTCCCGAACCCGGTCGAGCCGGAGACGATGGCCAACGACGAGGTCGCGCCGCTCAAGCGGCCGGTCCGCCGCCCGGCCCGGCACCGCACCGAGCCGCCCGCGCCGCCGGCGCCGGTCATGGCTCCCGCGGCCGTGACACCGCCGCCCGCAGCGGCGCCGCCGGTTACCGTCCCGCCGCCGGCCCCGGACCGGTCGCCGTCCACGGTGTCGACCTCGACGCTGTCGCAGGTCCCGCTGTCGCCGGCCACGCAGCCGCCGTCCGGGCCGACGCCGGTCCCGGTCGGGTCCGTGTCGGAGCCGGTGAGCCAGCCGACCCAGGCCCAGCCGGTGGCCGCGGTCCGGCCGCCCGCCCCGCCCGCCCGGTCCTCGCGCCCGGCACGGCCGTCCGCGCAGCAGCCGGTGTGGCCGCCGCAGGAGCCGCGGGCCGCGGCGACGCCCGAAAGCCGCCCGCAGCAGCCGCGCCGCCCGGAGGCGCCCGGCCGGCCGCCGCTGCCGCAACGGCGACGTCAGCAGAACCTCGTGCCCCAGCTGCGGGAAGACAAGCCCGCCCAGGAGCGTGAAGAGGTCCGGCTGGACTCGCCGGAGGTCGCCCGCAGCAGGCTGTCCGCCTTCCAGCAGGGCACCCGGCGGGCCCGAGACGAAGAGTTTTCCGAGAACGACGACAGGTACGGAGAGCGCGAGTAATGGTCAACTCAGGCGCCCACGAGCTCGACTGGCTGCTGGACGACCTCGTCAAGCGGGTCGCCGGGGCGGACCGGGCGGTGGTGCTGTCCTCGGACGGCCTGCTGATCGGGAGGTCGGGCAACCTTTCCGAGGAGGACGCCGAACACCTGTCCGCGGTGGCTTCGGCGTTCCAGAGCCTGGCCCGGGGCACCGGACGGCACTTCGGCGGCGGCAACGTCCGCCAGACGATGGTCGAGATGGACCACGCGTTCCTGTTCGTGACGGCGGCCGGGCGGGGCGCCTGCCTCGCCCTGCTCGCCCGTGAAGACGCGGACATGGGACTGGTCGCGTACGAGATGAACCTGATGGTGAAGCGGGTCGGCCAGGTCCTCACCTCGGCTCCGCGGACCGGCGCCGGCGTCCTGCCCACGTCGCCATGAGCGCACGGCACGAAGCCTGGTTCGACGACGAGGCCGGCCCCCTGGTCCGGTCGTATGCGGTCACGGGCGGCCGCACCCGGTCGGACACGCTCGGGCTCGACCTCATCACGCTCGTGGTCGCACTGCGCACCGCGCACGAAGCGGGCATGCTCGAACCGGAGTACGCGCGCATCATCGCCCTGTGCCAGCGGCCGGTCTCGGTGGCCGAGGTGGCCGCCCGGGTCGATCTCCCGCTGCCCGTGGTGAAGGTGATGCTGAGCGACCTCATCGAGCAGAACCTGGTGCTGTTCCGTACCGCGGCACCGGTCCAGGAAACCCCCAACCGACACGTATTGCAGGCGGTTCTTGATGGCATCCGGAAACTCTGACCCCCGGCGGAACCTGACCGCGACCGCGGTCAAGGTACTCATCGCCGGCGGGTTCGGGGTCGGCAAGACCACGATGGTCGGTTCGGTGAGCGAAGTGCCGCCACTGCGGACCGAGGAGGTCATCACCACCGCGTCCGAGGGTGTCGACGACCTGTCCGGCGTCGAGCAGAAGACCACCACGACGGTCGCGCTCGACTTCGGCCGCATCACGATCAACCCGGACCTGATCCTCTACCTGTTCGGCACGCCGGGACAGGACCGGTTCTGGTTCATGTGGGACGAGCTGGCGGAGGGCGCGCTCGGCGCCGTCGTGCTGGCCGACACGCGGCGCCTCGACAGCTGCTTCGCGGCGGTGGACTTCTTCGAGCGCCGCAACCTGCCGTTCGTCGTCGGCGTGAACTGCTTCGACGGCGCGTACCGCTACGGCACGGAGGAGGTCCGGCAGGCGCTCGACGTCGGCATGGACGTTCCGCTGCTGCTGTGCGACGCCCGCGAGCGCGAGTCGACCAAGCAGGTACTGACCAGCCTGATGGAACACGTGATGGCGCGGTCCGACCTCGCAGCTGCCCAGGGCGGCTACTGATCGGACCGCGCGCGTTCAGCGTCGGCGCTTGATCAAGGTGTCGAGCGCGAAGCGGCCCGGGCCGACCGCGGCGAACAGCAGGAAGATCCACGAGTAGACCGCGGCCGGCTCGCCCATGTTCTGCAGCGGCAGCAGGCCCATCGGGGCGTGCACGGTGAAGTAGGCGTAGGCCATCACACCCGACAGCAGGATGGCGGCCGGCCTGCTGGCGAGCCCGACGAGCAGCAGCAGCGCGCCGGCGAGCTCGAAAACGCTGCCCCACCAGCCGGGGAACGAGCCGAACGGGACGCCGCCGCCCTGGCCGTCGATGCCACCGAAGAAGCCGAATCCCTGCAGGCCGTGGAAGCCGAACAGGAACGAGATCACGATCCGGCTCGCGCCGACCACGATGCCGGTGACCTGGGTCTTGGCCGGGGTGGTGGTGCGGGTTTCGCGGGCGATGGTGGCGGTCATGGTGGGTTCCTTCCCTGGTTTCCCTTGCTTCTGCCTACGCGTCGATCGGGCCCCGGCCGGTTTCGACACCCTCGCGGAAAAATCTTGGAAGAGTTTCGGGAGACTGTCTTCATGGCGGGCAAACAGAGTGCCGGGCTCCTGCTCTACCGCGGCCGCGGCGAAGACGTCGAAGTGCTGCTCGGGCACATGGGCGGGCCGTTCTGGGCGAAGAAGGACGCGGCCGCGTGGTCGCTGCCCAAGGGCGAGCTCGACCCGGACGAGTCCCCCGAGAAGGCGGCCCGGCGGGAGTTCGAGGAGGAGCTGGGGCTGCCCGCGCCCGACGGCGAGTACGTCGAGCTGGGCGTGGTGAAGCAGTCGGGCGGCAAGGTCGTCACGGCGTGGGCGGTCGAGGCCGACCTCGATCCGGCCGCGGTGGTGCCCGGGACGTTCACGATGGAGTGGCCGCCGCGCTCGGGTCGTCAGCAGGAGTTCCCCGAGGTGGACCGGGTCGCGTGGTTCTCGCTGCCGGACGCCCGGGAGAAGCTGGTGAAGGGCCAGCTGCCCTTCCTGGACCGGCTGCTGGCGCTGGTCAGCGGCTGAGCAGCGCCTCGAGGGGTTTGGCGGTGAACGACGGCAGCACGACGTCCGCCAGCCCGAAGTCGAGGCTCCGGGTGATCGCGTTCGGCACGGCGACGCAGGTCAGCCCGGCGGCCTTGGCGGAGGTGACGCCGTGCGGGGTGTCCTCGAAGGCGATGGCCTCTTCGGCGGCCGTGCCGAGTGCGTCGAGCGCGGCGAGGTAGAGGTCCGGGTCGGGCTTGGCCTTGTGCAGGTCCCCGGTGAGGACGGCGTCGAAGTAGCCGTCGATGCCGAGCCGTTCGAGGTGCGGGTTCACCCACGCCCCGGACGAACTGGAGGCGACGGCCAGCTTGATGCCGTGCTCGCGCGCGGTTTCGAGGTAGCCGAGCACGCCTTCGCGCGGGCCGAGGTTCTCGAGCAGCCGGAGCACGTGCGCCCGGGTCCGGGGCCGCAGCGCTTCCGGGTCGATCCCGGGTGAGTGCTCGGCGAGCAGGGCGAACATGGCGGGCGTGGTGCGCTGGGTGCCGATGACGGCGTACCAGGCATCCAGCGGCAGTTCGGTCCCGTGTTCCCGGAAGACGGCTTGCCACGACTGCAGGACGGCGGATTCGGTGTCGGCGAGCGTGCCGTCGAAGTCGAAGACCAGGGCGCGGGTGGGCACGCCTGCACCCTGCCCGCTCGGTGATCGTTCAGGCAAGGGAGTTGTGACGAGCCCGAAAGGCCTTCATGGCCGCTTCGCCGCGCAGGGCGAAGACGACCTCTTCGACGGGACCCGGCTCGGCGGCGGCGACGGTGGTGAGCGCGATCTCCGCCGCCGACTCGAAGGGCCAGCGGTAGATGCCGGTGGAGATGGCGGGGAACGCGACGACCCGGGCGCCGAGGTCGCGGGCCACCCGCAGGGCGTTGCGGTGGCAGTCGGCGAGGAGCCCGGAGCGGTCTTCGGTGGCCGACCACACCGGGCCGACGGTGTGCACGACCCACTTCGCGGGCAGGTTGCCGGCGGTGGTGGCAACGGCCTGCCCGGTCTTGAGGCCCTTGCCGTAGTGCCCCGCCCGCAGCTCGCGACACGCGGCCAGGATTTCGGGGCCGCCCTTGCGGTGGATGGCGCCGTCGACCCCGCCGCCGCCGAGCAGCGAGGAGTTGGCGGCGTTGACGACCACGTCGACCTCGAGCGTGGTGATGTCGGCGTCGAGGATCCGGATGCGCATGGGTCCGATCCTGCCGGACGATCGGCGCCTTAGCTCAGGAAGAACTCCTTCAGCACCGGGGCCAGCGCCGGTGCCTTCACGATGTGCGTCTGGTCCGGCAGTGTCCGGTACTCCGCCGACGGCAGGACCTTCGCCAGCGACGCCACGCCGTTGCGCATCCAGTCCGGGCTGCGGCCTCCGTCGATCGCCAGTGCCGGGACCTTCACCTCCGGCCAGGCCGCCGGCAGGGGCTCGCCCGCCTGGTGCTCGATCACCAGCGCCGTGTCGTACGGGATCGTGTGGGCCACCCTCTTCAACTTGGCCCAGAACGGCATGATCCGCATCATCGCCACCGTTGCGCCGCTCAGGCCGACGCCTTCGGTCATGAACATCTTGACCGCCTTGCCGCGCTTGCCCTCCTTCAGCGCCTGGTCGAGCCGGGTCGCGTAGTCGGCCGGGACGCGGGGCCGGGAGCTGTCCACCACGAACGGTGGCTCGTACAGCGCCAGCTTCGTCACCGGGAGTCCCTGGTTCACCGCTTCGAGGGCCAGGGCCGCGCCGGAGGAAATGCCGAACAGGAACGCCTCGCCGCCCGCCTCCTTGATGAGCGCCGCGACGTCCTCGACTTCGCGCTCGACCGTGTACGGCCCGGTGTCGCCGCTCTCGCCCCGGCCGCGGCGGTCGTAGGTGTACACCGTGAAGTGCGTGGCCAGCTCCTTCGCCAGCGCGTCGTTGGGGGACGAGCCGCGGTAGCACATCGCGCCGTCCACGAGGACGAGCGCGGGGCCGGACCCGGCGCGGGTGTAGGCGATCTGGGTGCCGTCGGCAGAGGTGGTCGTCGTCATGGGGACCAGCCTGACTCCGACGCTTCGATCTGTCAAGACAAAAAAAGTTGTCGGTAGTGCCCGTTCAGGGCGGCGGAAGGGAGAACGTCAGGCGGAACGCAAGGTCAGGAGCGTGATCTCGCTGGGCGCGAAGATCCGGAACGGTGGCCCCCAGAACCCCGTGCCGCGGCTGTTGTACAGCTGCGTCTCGCCGTGCCGGGTCAGTCCGGACAGCGTCGGCTGGTCGAACCGCACCAGGTAGTGGAACGGCCAGATCTGCCCGCCGTGCGTGTGGCCGGAGATCTGCAGGTCGACCCCGGCCTCGCGGGCCTCGCGGACCTGCTTCGGCTGGTGCGCCAGGAGCACGACCGGGACGCCGGCGGGCCGGTCGGCCAGCGCCGCGGCCAGGTCGGGGCCGTGGCCGGGCAGCCCGGACGCCGTGCCGGTCGGGTCGTCGATGCCGGCGAACAGGATCCGGTCACCGTCGCGCTCGAGCAGGGTCGCGCGGTTGTGCAGGGTCTCCCAGCCGAGCCCTTCCATGTGGTCGAGCCACGCCTGTGCCTCGCCGAAGTACTCGTGGTTGCCGGTGATGTAGAACCGCCCGAGCCCGGCCTGGACGCCGCCGAGCGGGTCGACCTGCTTGCGGCGCTTGGCCACCGCGCCGTCGGCGAGGTCGCCGGCGTGGCAGACGACGTCCGCCTCGAGCGCGTTGACCGCCGCGACGACCTCCTCCGACCACTTCGTCCGGTCGATCGGCCCGAAGTGGGTGTCGGTCAGCACCGCGACGCGCAGGCCGTCGAGCCCGGGCCCGAGCCGCGGGATGGCGACGTCGACCGCCTTCACCGGCGGCACGCGCATGGCGACGCGGTGGCCGTGCACGAGCAGCCCGGCGGCGATCAGCGCGGTCGCGCCCGCGACGATCCGCGACCGCGCCGGGTCGTCGACGCCGAGCAGCGCGACCCGCAGCACCAGGCTCAGGATCGACCAGCTGAACAGCACCCAGATCACCGCGAGCAGCGAGTCGCCGAGGCGCGCGGCGGCGTCGCTCTGGTGCCGGGAATGGCCGCGGAACATCGCGAACGGCATCGTGACCAGGCCCAGCACCACCACGGCGGTGCCGGCGATCGTGCCGGCGAGGCCCCACTCCGGAGCCAGGACGAGCGTCCACCACGGGACGCCGAACAGCAGGAGCATGGCCAGGATCGGCACGACGACGAGTTGCCCTCTCATCGAACCAGGTTACAGCCCATCGGGCTGTTACCGTTTTCGCTAGTCTGGAGGGGGACGGAAGGGGGACGTCGTGCACACCTTGCTGGAGCTGGCGTTTCCCGCGTTGACCAGCCCTCTCGCGCTGGTCGCCTTCGCCTCCCTCGCCGCCGCGAGCCTGCTGGCCGTCCTGCTGGTCGGCAGCACGCACCGCGCCGAGCTCGCGCTGTGGTCGGCGCCGGTGCGCAGCCGCGCCACGGCGTTGCGCCGCCGGGCCCGGCGCGCCGAGTCGATCCGGCTCCGCGACCCAAGCCGGCCGGGCCGAAGCCGCCCACGAGCACCCGGTTCCCGCAGCACGGCTGCGTAGGAACCACTTCCGCGCAGCCATTCCGCTCACCTCCACCCCTTCCACTCATGCCCTTCTTGTTCAAGCGGAGTGCTGCCCATGTTCGGCTTTCTCGACGTGCCCGTCGAAGGCGCGTACCACCTGATCCACGTGCTCACCGGCCCCCTCTCGACGGCGCTGGCGATCGTCGTGTTCACCCTCGGCGTGCGGCTGCTGCTGCACCCGCTCGCCCGGTCGGCCGCCCGCGGCGAACGAGCGCGAACCGCCCTGCTGCCGGAGATCACGGCCCTGCGGGAAAAGCACGGCCGCGACCGGGAGCGGCTGGCCGCGGAGATGACGAAGCTGCAGCAGGAGTCCGGGACGTCCCTGTTCGTCGGCTGCCTGCCGATGCTGCTGCAGCTGCCGTTCTTCATGGTCATGTACCGGCTGTTCACCACGGCCACGATCGGCGGCGAACCCAACTCGCTGCTCGGCGCGACCCTGCTCGGGACGCCGCTGGGCGCGCACGGCCTGGCCGGCAGCCCGCTCGTGTTCGTGATCGCGGCCGGGCTCGCCGTCGTCGCGTGGTTCTCGGTGCGCCGGCAACCCGCCGCGGCCGACGTTCCGGGCGGGAAGTTGCTGCGGCTGCTGCCCTACGGCACCGTGCTCGCGACGCTCGTCGTGCCGCAGGCCGCCGGGATCTACCTGCTCACCACGACGGCGTGGAGCGCGGCGGAACGGGCGTTGCTACGACGCGGCTCGTGAGCGGCGCCAGTCCTCGACCGCCTCTTCGACGTCCACCAGCGCGACGGTGAGCGGTGGGCCGGAGAGGTGGTTGAGGTAGGCCTGCCGGATCCGCTCGTTGAGGTCCTCGACGAGCTGCCGCACCCGCCGTTCGGTGCGCTCGGCGGCGAGCTTGCCCGGCAGGTCCTGGACTTCGCGCTTGAGCGCGAGTGACGGCGGCAGCAACACCGTCGTGTCGTGCCCGCCCTTCCGGACTTCGCGGAGCACCCAGTCGGTCACGGCGTCGTTGCCGGTGGGCTTGGGCAGCGGCTTGCCGGTGCCGGGCAGGTCGTCGAACTCGCCGCGCTCGCGGGCTTCGGCGATCTGCCGGTCGACCCACCAGCGGAAGGACACCTTCGGTGGTTTGCGCCTGCTCATCTCCTCGCACCCCCTCCGTCCGCTCTCCAGGGTAATGTCCGGATGACGAGCGAGGGGACCGCATGACCGTCGAACGCAGTGGCGCCGAAGACGTCGATCGGACGCTCGCGCTGCTCTGGCGCGCCCGCGGTGGTGGCGCCGAACCGACCAGGGGCCGCCGCCCGACGCTGACGATCGAGCGGATCGTCGCAGCCGCGATCGCGGTCGCGGACGCCGACGGGCTCGCCGCCGCGTCGATGCACCGCGTCGCCAAGGAGCTCGGCGCCGGCACGATGACGCTTTACACCTACGTGCCCGGCAAGGCCGAGCTGGTGGACCTGATGGTCGACGATGTGCTCGTCGGGCGGCGGCTGCCCGGGCCGGGCGAGCCGCGCCGCGGGGACTGGCGCGAGCAGGTGGCGCTCTACGCCGAGCGGACCCGGCAGGTCTACCGCGACCACCCGTGGCTGTGCGAGGTCTCGCGCGTCCGGCCCCCGCTGGGCCCCGGCCAGCTGGCGGGCCAGGAGTACCTGCTGTCGATCATGGACGCGCTCGGGCTGCCGCCGCGGCAGGCCGTCGCGGCGGCCAACGGGATCGGCACGTACGTCGACGCGAACGCCGCGCTCGGCGCGGAGAACACCCGGCTGGAGCGCAGCACCGGCCAGTCGACCGAGGCGTGGTGGCACCAGCGGTCGTCGTTCTGGGAAAACTACTTCGTCGTCGACGCGCACCCGGCGATGAACCGCATCTGGCTCGGCGGGGGCTTCGACCAGAGCGCCAAGGCCCAGGGCGACACGGCGTACGAGTTCGGCCTGAACCGGATGCTCGACGGCATCCAGGCCCTGGTGGACTAGCGCCGGCTGCGCCACCGCAGCCGGCGTCGCTCCTGCTGGGGGACCTCCGCCGGAGCCGCCGAGGCCGCGCGCAGGACGTCCCGGCAGACCGGGTCGAACCGGCCGGGTTCTTCGATCATCGGCGCCGCCAGCACGACGTGCCCGCACACCGCCCGGAACCGCCCCTCGTGCCGTCCCACCGCGAACTCCTCTTCGGTGACGGCATGGGTGTAGCCGTCGGTGTCGCAGCGGATGTGCACCAGGAACGGCTCCACCGGCCTCACCCGGCCGAGCTGGTCGAGGTGGTTTCGGTGGGGGCATCCGTCGAGTTGGCCGGGGCGGCCGCCGTCGACGACGGCGGCGGGGTGGTGGTGCTCGTCGTCGACGGCGGCGGCGTGGTCGGGTCGGTCGAGGGCGGGGTGACCGGGTCCGAGGACGTCGGCGTGGTCGGCGTGGTCGGGGACGTGGGCGACGTCGAGGTGGCCGGGTCCGGCGTGCTGGGCGTCGTCGGGGTGTTCGACGGCGTCTCCGTCGGCGGGGTGTCGACCGGCGGCGCGGGCGGGGCCGGGACGCCGACCGGGGACCCGGCCGCGGCGGCGTCCGGGGCGTTCGGCACGCCGATCGGCACCTGGCTGTCGGGCAGCTGGGCCACCCCGCCGCGGTAGGCCGTGGCCCAGGCGAGCACGGTGTCCACATAGGACTGCGAGTTGTTGTAGCGGCGCACGGCAATCCGCTGGCCGGCGTCGGTGGAGAGGTCGAGGCCGCCCGAGCACAGGTAGCGGGCGGTGGCCAGCGTCTCGTCGTAGATGTTGTTCGGGTTGGACACGCCGTCGCCGTTGCCGTCGGAGGCGTAACCGCGCCACGTCGACGGGATGAACTGCGTCGGGCCGACCGCGCGGTCCCACACCGCGTCGCCGTCGTACTTGCCGCCGTCGGTGTCCGGGATCGCGGCGAACGCGCCCGCGCCGTTGAGCACCGGGCCGAGGATCGGCTCCAGCGTGTCGCCGTTGGCGTTGACGTACCCGCCGCGGGCGTGGTTGGACTCGATCCGGCCGATGCTGGCGATCAGTGCCCAGTCGAGGTGGCAGTTCGGCTGTTCCTTGGCGAGGATGTTCGCCGCGTTCTGGTACGCCTTGAGCATGCTCGCCGGGATGCCGAGCGACCCGGAGATGCCGGCGGAGCCGGCCCGCCCGCCGGGCACGACCAGCGGTTCGGGCAGCGGCGGCTGGGGCAGGCTGCCGTCGACCGCGATCGGCGGCATGACGATGTTCGGCTGCTGCTGCGGCGGAGCGGCGGCGACGGCCTGGTCCGGGAGGCTGTCGCCGGTCTTGGCCACCACGACCGGCGCCGGCAGGCCCGTGGTCAGCGTCGGCAGCACGACGAGCGCCCCACCCGCGAGCGCGGCGGCGGTCCGGCGGACCGAACGCGCGCTCGTGCGACGTGGCCGGTGCTTGGGCATGGTCGTCCCCGCTTCCCTCGATCTGACGCTGATCGCCTCACCCGATCGGCCTCACCCACCGGTACTGACCGGTAGGAGCAAGCTATCCGATGGAACCAAACTTTGGCGAATGCCACAGCCAAATCGACTCCTGATGGAGAAGTTCGTCTGGATGGCATAAAACCTTCGTAGGAAATCTGTCAGATTCACCAGGACTTAACCGGGTGGTGCGGACAGTTTGTCCGACAGGACACCGGGCACGGTGAGCCCCCGGTGCGTCACGTCCGAGGAAAACCGCCGGACGAGCGAATCCGACGGCGTCGCGGTGAACGTCACGACGTCGCGGTGCAGCGGAGGCTTCAGCCGCCGCAGCGCCCCCGGGAAGGTCCGTGTCAGCGCGGTGGTCGGGACGAGTGCCACCCCGAGCCCCGCCGCCGCGAGCTGGGCCGCCGTCGCCGCCTGTCTCGTCCGCATCACCGCGTCCAGCACCGTCCCGCTCCGCGCCGCCTCCTGGTCGAGCCAGCTGCCAAGACCATTGTCCCGGTGGTAGTGCACCACCGGAATGCCCGCGAGGGCGGTCATCGGGACGGCCGTGCGGGCGGCGAGCGGGTGGTCCGCGGTCAGCGCCACGACGATCTCCTCGCGCCCGACCACCTCGGCGGACCCGGTCCAGCGGCTCGGCCGCGGCCCGACCGCGATGTCCGCTTCGCCCGTTTCCAATGCTTCGGCCAGCGCGTCCGCACTCGTGGTCTCGGTCAGCGTGATCAGCACTTCCGGCCGGTGGCGGTGCCAGGCGCGCAGGACGGGGGCGAGCAGCCCGGCGGTCATGCTCTCCGCGCACGCGACGCGCAGGGTGCCTTCGCCGCCGCCGGCCACCGCGCGCCCGGTCCGGACCACCCGCTCGGCGGCGGCCAGCGCCGCCCGCGCGTCCGCGAGCACCGCCCGCCCGGCGGCGGTCGGGCGGACTCCGCGAGGCAGCCGTTCCAGCACCGGTGTTCCCAGTTCACGTTCCAGCGCGCCGATCTGGTGGGACAGCGCGGGCTGCGACAGGTGCAGCCGCGCGGCCGCCTCGGTGATCGAGCCCGCGTCCAGGACCGCGACCAGGCACTCGAGCGCGCGCAGCGTAGGCATTCGTGAATTCTATCGCAGCAATCGAAAACCTTCGGATCGCGACGGGATTGTTCCGGGGCTGCCCGGCGCTGAACGCCGTGTGCGAGACGAAAGGAGCACGGAGATGTCGTTCGAGGGAAAGCGGCTGGTCATCGTGGGCGGCGGCTCGGGGATCGCCCGGCGGATCGCGTCGGACGCGCACGCGGCGGGGGCGGAGGTGATCTGGGCCGGGCGCAATCCGGCGGCGCTGGCGGAGCGTGGCGTCCGGGCCGCGTTCGTGGATCTCGGTGAGGAATCGTCGTTGAAAGCGCTTGCCGAGGAAGTGAGCGAAGTGGACTTCGTGGTCTCGCTCGCCGCGGCCCCGGCGAACGGGCCGGTCACGGCGCTGGAGCGGGCCGCGGTCGCGCGGGCTTTCGAGGCCAAAGTGGTCGGTCCCCTGATGCTCGCCAAGCACTTCGCGCCGCGATTCCGCGAAGGGGGCGCCATAGTGTTGTTCTCCGGCGTCGCCGCCTGGCGCCCGGCACCGGAAAGGACGGTCATGGCGACCACGAACGGCGCGGTCGCGTTCCTCGCCGAAGCGCTCGCCGTGGACCTCGCGCCGGTCCGGGTCAACGCGATTTCCCCGGGCATCGTCGACTCGGGTGCGTGGGACCGGCTCGGCGAGGGGAAGGCGGAGTTCTTCCGGCGAACCGCGGAGGCGAATCCGGCCCGCCGGGTGGGCCGGCCCGAGGACGTTTCGGCGGCCGCGCTGCACCTGCTGGCGAACCCGTTCGTCACGGGTTCGGTGCTGCATGTGGACGGTGGCGGCCGGCTCGGGTGAGCGAGCCTTTACACGGACTTGAAGCGTTCCTATGATCGGCCGTCCGGACGCGTTGCCGCCCGTCCGGACAGCCCAGGTGGAGGGTTCGATGGCACGTAGGGCTCCGCGCCGAGAGCAGGTCACCGTCGCCGAGCTGCTGGTCCGGTCCGACGCAGCGCTTGATCGTTACCGCGACGAGGACACCGTCGTCTTCCCGCGGGTGGCGCGCCACCGGGAGAAGCCGCAGGTCTTGCGGTCGCTGACGCGGCTGCGGATGTTGTCCGTGGTCGCGGGCGCGCTGGCGCTGACGGGCGGAGTCAGCGCGGCGGTGTCGATGCCGTCCTCACGCGACGTGGGTGCGGCCTGGCCACCGGTCGGCTTGGAACCCCCGGCGGTGGCGCTGGTCCCGCTGCCGGCGGACGTCGTCGTGCCGCCGGCCAAGCATGCGTCGCCGCCGGCTCCCGTGACTCCGGAATCCGTAGCGCCACCGAGTGACCCGTCCGGAATTTCCCCGGCAGCCGTCGATCCGGAATCGAATTCCGTCAGCCCGGCCGCGCACCGCGGAACCCTGGCGCGCGCGGTGAAGATCGTCGACAAGGTGAAGGCGCCGGTGAAGGCGAAATTGCAGCCGCCGCAGCCGCAGCAGGCGGCGCCGGTGCGCCACGAGATCCCGGACATCCCGCTCTGGTCGCGCGGCCGCCCGGGAACCCCGGACTGGCCGGCGATGTGGGGTGGCCGCCGCCCGGCCGGCTTTTCCTTCGGTGAGCACCACCAGGGATGCGGCGGCGGTGGCCGGCACCGCCGCTGAGGTCAGGTGCCGAGCGGAATCTGGTACTGCATGAAGCCCTTGTCGAGCGCGACCTGGTCGTAGAGCCGCCGGGCGGTCGCGTTCGACGTTTGCGTGTGCCAGTAGACGCGCACGCATCCCCGCGCTCGAGCCCAGCCGGCAACGGCTTCGATGAGGGCGCGCCCGGCCCCGCGCCCGCGGGCGTTGGCGTCGGTGAAGAGATCCTGCAGGTAGCAGACGTCGGCGGAGGTGGTGCTGGCGTGCGTGAGGAAGTGGACGATGCCGACGAGTTCGCCATCGGCCCACGCCCCGAGGGCGTGCATCCGCTCCCCGTCGGCGAACTCGCGCCACGCCCGGTCCACGAGTTCCGGCGCGAGGGTCCTGCCGTAGAACGTGTTGTAGCCGGCGAACAGGTTTTCCCAGGCAGTGCGGTCTTTTTCGGTAAGGCCCCCAATGGTGATCATGAACGAAGGCTAACGCGCGGGGGACATGTACCGGACACAACTCACCAGTAAGGTGACGAACCCGAATCAAATTCATAGAATCGCGGAGCCCGGGTCGGCAAAGCAGCGGAGGTTCCTGATGGCGCGCACGGCGCACCGTGCCAGTGGCAGACGCGTCTCGGTGGGGGAGCTGATGCTGCGGCCGGATGTCCGTGGCCGCCGGCGCCCTGAGGATTTGGAAGTGCTGGAGCTGGCCTACCGCATGCGCCGCCGAATCGGCCCCGAGGCGGCGGTGCAGGTACCGTCCCCGGGAGCCCGAGCATTGGCGGCGGTGACCGCCCTTTGGCGGCGCCGGCCTCGGTAGGCCTTCGCCGGGGGCCCGGTGTTCGTTGGCGGACTTTCTGGCTGGTCACGCGCGCGAGTGGGTGGGTTGGCCGCCGGTGGCGGGTCGCGGCCGGAGCGGTGGTGACGGCGGCGCTGGAGGGTGCGGGGCCCTGGTTGCCGGATGGACGGTGAGGGCCCGCCGGGTGCGGGTGCGCACTGTCAGCTGCCGGGCTGTGCGGCTGCACCGTTGGTGCTTGGGGCGCGCCTGCTTCGCCTGCGGGGCTGGGGTCGGCGGCGCCGCGGTGCCTTGAGCGCCGGGCCCTTCGCGGTGGTGTGGAGGAGCTCGCTTCGCTCGCGGGGCTGGGGCCATTGGTAGCGCTTGCGGGCGGGCGCGCGGTGGGTGCAGATGTGCCCGGCCCCCACCGGAGGCTGGAGCGTGGTGCTGGCGCGGCCGGTCGACACCGTGCGGGCTGTGGCCGGAATCGGGCGCCTTCGTCTACGGCTGGGAAGTGGGGCCGTTAGCGGAGTTTGTGCGGCGCGAGTGTCTTCGGCGGGTCGCGTGGGTGTGGGCCCGTAGCCGTGTGGCTGCGGGCCTTTCCCGTGTTCAGGCTGCGAATGGGAGTGGTTGGTGGAGGTTGTTGCGCCTGGGTTTTCGGCGTTTGTCGAGGAACGCTGGTGGGAGGAACTCTGGGAGGCCGTCGGCGGCGATGCGGACTTGCCAGCCGGAGCGGTGCAGGAGCCGGTGGTGGTGGGCGCACATCAGGACCAGGTTGGTGAGGTCGGTGGGACCGCCGTCGGCCCAGTGGCGGATGTGGTGGCCTTGGCAGTGGCGGGGTGGGCGGTGGCAGCCGGGGAACGCGCAGCCGCGGTCGCGTAGGTACAGGGCGCGGCGGAGCCCGGCGGAGATCAGGCGGCGGAGGCGGCCGAGGTTGAGGGGTTCGCTTTTCTCGCCCAGGACGGCGGGGATGATCATGCTGTCGCAGGCGTGCACCCGTGCTTCCGCGGCGGACATCTCGCCGGTGTCGCCGAGGGTGGCCGTCCCGACCCCGGTCTTCAGGTCTGCTAGCGACACCGCGACCATCACGTGGGCTCGTTCCCCGGCTTGCGTGGGCAGGTCTGGGGAGTTGAGGGCGAGGTCGATCGTGTCGGAGAAGGCGTCGCCGTAGCGTTGGGGCAGGGTGCGGTGGTCGGGGCCCTCGTCGCTGGTGCGGCGCTCGGCGATGGCGTCGAGCACAGCACTGGCGCGGGTGCCGGTCTCGTCGTCGAACGTGCCGTTCAGTTCCCAGATGCCGGTTCTTTTGCGGCGCAGGAACAGTTCCCGGGTGGGGGTGGCGGGTTCGGTGGTGGCGGGTTCAGTGCCGTCGGGGTTCAGGTGGGCCAGAATCCTGGCGCCGAGGGCGGCGACCTGTTTGTGTCCGGCGTCGGCGGCGAATGACAGGAGATTCTGCTCAACGCCGGCATGGTGCTCGGGCGGGACCTGGGTGAGGACACCGGTGATCACGTCGATCATCGGGGTGCTCAGCTCCCCAGCGCGCGCGGCAACACCGGTCGCAGGGGCGAGAGCGGGAATCGGGCTGCCGTCGAGGTTGCGGCCCGGGTGGAGAGCCCGGGCGCGTTTCACCATCCGTTCACCGGCCTGCTTCGGGATGTCGGCGAGGTGCTCCAGCAGCCGCGCGGCGGAACGGTAACCGAACAGCTCCATCACTCCGCGCTGCTCGATTTCTACCAGCAGGGCACCAAGTTTCGCTTCGGCAGCCCGCATGCACGCGACCAGCTCACCGATGCGGTCGGCGAGGACCACCGCATCGGAGGGGAGGGCCGCGTTGTCGGTCATAACTCAAGATTACCGAGGATCGAACACCAGTTCATCACACGAAAGGGGTAACTGTTCAGGCCATTTCGATAGTGGTTGGCAGCCAAGGGTTTCCGGTGATGGCGTCACGGAGTGTGGTGATGAGGTGGAGGCTGTGCTTGCGGGCGGTGGAGATGTAGCCGCGGACGCGTAGCCAGGCGTCGGCGCCGTGTCGGGTGCGCCAGCCGCCGGAGATCTTCAGCTGGGCTTTGATCATGCGGAGGTCGCGTTCGGCTTGGTTGGTGGTGAACGGGACGGTGAGGTCGCGGGCGAACAGCAGCACCTGGTGCCGGTAGTCGCGCAGGCGACGTGCAGCCACCAGTTCTTCCCCTCGACCCGGATGCCGGTTTCGTCGAAGTGCGCCACCGGCGCTGCCCGTAACGCCTGCTCGACCTGCTCGGCGAACTCGCCGAGGTTGGTGGCTACCGGGGTGAGCACACCGGCGACCCAACCGGTCGACACCGGCAGCCCGAGCAGGTCCGCCAGCAGCTGCGCGGTCCGCGCGACCGGGATGTGCTGGTAGGTCAGCAGATAGACCGCCAACGCGGTCACGTTCGGTCCGTAGCAGGCGGGCGCGGTCGCCTCGGCCGGCGCGGGCGCGGTCGTGACATGACGGCATCCGCGGCACCGCAGCCGGTGCAGGCGATGCTCGGTCACCGACGGACGCACCGGCGGCAGATCCACCACCTGCCGCCGGACCATCCCCACACGGTGAGCGCGGCGCAAGGCCTCGCCGCAGCCCGAGCACGCCGACGGCGCGTGGTCGAGGATCCTGTCCGGATCGTCGACCAGGGACAGGGTCGCTCCGGGCGTGCCTGGCTGCTTGCCCTGTTTGCGTCCGGACTTGCCGCAACGACTTGGGGGCGGGCTTGCTGAACCGGTCCGACGATGGTGCCATCGAGGAGTTACCCCGAGTTGGTGCCCAACCGGCGCTTGAGGGCGGCGACTTCGGCCCGCAACGCGGTGATCTCCTCCCGCGCACGAGCGAGCTCCACCGCCTGCGTTGCGACCAGCGCGGCCAGCTCGTCATACGACGGACGAACACCCTCCCCCACAACAAGATCATCCCACAGGCCCGCTCACCGCCCGAAAACAGCCTGAACAGTTACCGAAAGGGTGTAAAGGATAAACCACTGTCCGGACCCTGGAACACCGGAAAGTCCGGCAGGGCAAACGAAAGCGTGGCGAGCCGGTTTCAGAAGCCGATCGTCGAGGGCGGCTGTGCGGCCAGCGCCGTCACCGGTGGCTCGACCGCTGCGCAGTGCGTGCCCGGTGCCGGCAGCTTTCCGGTGATCAGGTAGTCGTCGGTCGCCTTCGTCACGCACGCGCTGTTCTTGAAGTACGCGCCGTGGCCCCAACCGTCGTAAGTCAGCAGCGTGTTGCCCGTCTGCCGGGCCACCGCCTGCGACCACGCGTACGGCGTCGCCGGGTCGTAGCGGCTGCTCAACACCAGCAACGGAGGCGCGCCGTGCACCTGCAGCGGGTGCTGCGGGTTGCTGGTGTGGTTCGGCCAGCCGATGCAGCCGGTGACCGCCCGCCAGCCCAGGGAGTTGACCTTGACGTCCGGGGCGAACGCCGCCGCCACCCGGCGATACGTCTCCAGCTCCGCGAAGTTGTGCACCGGCATGCGCCAGTCGTCGCAGAACACGCTCTGGAAGACGTAATTGATCGGGATTTCGCCGCGCAGCCGGGCCGATGCGGCCGGTGCCGTGCCGTCCGCCAGCGACTTGAGCACGTTCGCGAGCCTGCCCCAGCTCGGGGTGTAGAAGTTGCCCTGGAAGATCGACGCGAGGTCCAGCGGCTCGATCACCTCTTCGCTCTGCGGATCCTTGAGCTCCCCGCGCGCGGCCTTGTCCTGCAGGTCGCGGGTCAGCTTGGAGACGTCGCGGCCGTGCAGCGCGCAGCTCGGCGTCCGGTTGCACCACGCCACGAACTCGCCGAACTCCGCTTGCACCGAGCGGGTTTCGCTGATCAGGAACTCGGCCGCGGTGGACTGCGAGTGGTCCATGTTGCTGTCCAGCACGAGCGCGCGGATCTTGTCCGGGAACAGCTCCGCGTACTGCTGGCCCATCAGCGTGCCGTAGGAAACGCCGTAGTAAGTCAGCTTCGGCTCGCCGAGCGCGACGCGGATGGCGTCCATGTCCCGCGCGACGCTCTTCGTGTCGCCGAACTGCCCCAGTGGCCCGGAAAGGCGGTTGCAGCTCTCGCCGAGCTTCCGGTTGTACTCCGCGAGCTGCTCGAACTCGGCCTGGTTGCGCGGCATCCGCGGGTGGTCGGCGATCAGCTCCTCGAGCCCGCACGAGATCGGAGTGCTGGCGCCGACACCGCGCGGGTCGAACCCCACGGTGTCGAAGCGCCGGGTGATCTCGGGCGAGAGAGACCAGCCGGTCTTGACCTGCTCGGTGCCCGAGCCGCCGGGGCCGCCCGGGTCCATCAGGACCGAGCCGATCCGGGCCTGGGGGTCCGTGGCTTTGCGCCGCGCGAGCGCGACGGACGTGGTGCCGTGGTCCGGGTGGGCCCAGTCCACCGGCACGGTCACCGCGGCGCAGTCGACGCCGGGCGCGTCGGCGCACGGCTGCCAGTCGACGGATTCCGCGGCCGAAGCGGGCGTTGCCGCCAGCAGGCTCCCCAACACCGCCGTCACCGCCGCGGCCGTCACCAGCCGCTTGCGCACCCCCGCCATCGCCGTCCTCCCCCTCACCGACAGTACTCGACCCACTCCAGCAAATCACCGTTCCGATGATCCCGCCAGCTTCCCAGGTGAGTCACCCCTTCGCGTCCACTGTGGACGCTCGGCGGAGCCGGGCCGCGGCCAGCACGCCGAGCACGCACAGCACCGCCAGGACGCCGAAGGCCCAGCCGAACCCGGTCGCCGGGCCGGCGCTCAGGCCCTGGGACAGCACGATCACGCACAGCGCGCCGCCGAGTGCGCCGCCGACGCGCATGACGATGTTCACCAGCGCGGTCGCGTGGCCCAGCTCGCCGGCGCCGACCGACGCGTACGCCGCCGTCGACGCGGGCATGATCGAAAGCCCGAGCCCGGCGCCGCGGACCAGGAGCAGGGCCTGGATCAGCCACATCGGCGAGTCCGGGCCGAGCCACGGGAACGGCAGCGTGCTCGCCAGCACCACCAGTGACCCGGTGAGCGCGACGGTGCCGCCGCCGTACCGGTCGGTGAGCCGCCCGGCCACGAACACGAACCCCGTCGTGGCCAGCCCCATCGGCGCGAGCAGAACCCCGGTCTCGGCGGGCCCGGCACCGAGCCGGACCTGGAACCACAGCGGCAGCAGCAGGACCGCGCCGAACATCCCGGCGCCGCCGAGCAGCACGGACGCGAGCGCGGAACCCAGTACCGGCCGTGCGGCGAGCCGCAGCTGCAGCACCGGATGGGTGGTGCGCAGCGACCACCAGGTGAACAGGCCCATGACGGCCGTGCCGATGGCCGCGAGAGCGATGTCGAGCGAGCTGGGGGTGGCCAGTTCGGTGAGCGCGTACACGAGCAGTGGCAGGCCGAGCGACACCATGGCGAGGCCGCGCCAGTCCATCGGCGGCGGCTGCTGCCGGTCGCCGCGCGGCACGTACCGCAGCGCCAGGCCGAACGCGAGGAGCCCGAGCGGGAGGTTCAGCCAGAACAGCACCGGCCACGAAAAGTGCGCGAGCAGGAAGCCGCCGACGCTCGGCCCGACGACCGGCGCGAGCCCGACCACGAGCGCCAGCGTGCCCATGGTGCGGCCCAGCCGTTCCGGGCCGACGGCCAGCCCGATCACGGTCTGCCCGGCGGTGACCATGACGCCGGCGGCCATGCCCTGCACGGCCCGGACGGCGATCAGCGTGCCCGCGTCCGGGGCGAGGGCGCACGCCACCGACGTGAGCAGGAACGCGGCCAGCGCGCCGAGCCACAGCCGTCCGGCGCCGAACTTGCGCCCGAGCCACGGGGTGAGCGGGAGCGCGGCCGACAGACCCAGCAGGTACGCCGTCGCGACCCACTGGATCCCGACGAGGGCGACGCCGAGGCTGTCCCGCATCGATTCGAGCCCGACGGCGACGATCGAAGCGTCCATGTTGCCCAGGAAGCCGCCCAGTGCCATCACCCCGGACGCGATCCAGACAGTGCGCGGGATCGGCGGCGGCGCGGTGCGGAGATCGGTCATGGTGCCGACGGTAAAAGTTCCAGGAAGGTTGAAGTCAACCTGGTCCGTTCCGGTTACCGGGACGGCCGAGCCGGACGGGCCGGCGCTCCGGTCACTGGGCCGACCGGCGGAAGACGACGCTCCGGCTGCCCGCGCCGAGTCCCCGGTAGTGCTCGAGGGCGGCCACCGACTCGGTGACCTGCTCGAAGCTGGGCAGGGCGCGCACGTTCGCCACCAGCGTCATGTCCTTGCGCGGGATCTCGACGAAGCACACCTCGACGCCGGCGTACTCGGCGAGGGCGGCCACCTCGGCCTGCCAGGTGGGCAAATCGAGCTCGTCACCGAGCCATTCGTGCAGGTAGACACACCACTTGCCGCGCAGCAGCTCACCCGCGATGGCTTCCAGGCCGACCACGTACGGCTCGGTCACGTGCTCGGCCATGACCGTTCCCCGCAACACCAAGGCACTGATTCCCTCCTGCACCCGGCGGTGACCCCTACCGCCGGAAAGCGCTCTCTCGGCGGTGGCCTCCCCGCTCCGCCGAGCAGCGCAAACCCCGGTGACCGATGACCGAACACCGGGGCCCGTCAACTTACCGGTGGATTTGGTTCCCAGCAACCGTTTCCCGGAGATCACGGAAAGCGCGTGCACAATCGGCGTGCGGATGCACGCTCATTTCAGCCGGGTGCGCAGCAGGTTGGGCGATCCGCCGAAGTAGGCGCTGTCGGCCACGTACAGCGTGTTGCCGCGCACGGCCACCGACGTCGGGTTGGCCAGCCCATCCGAAATGGACAGGATGGTCCGGACCCCGTCGCGGCCGACGGTGACGACCCGGTTCTCCTGGTTGACCGCCGCGACGACGTCCTCGCCGTGGAAGGCGAAGTCGTCGACCGGCCCGAGACCCGAGGCCACGACCCGGCCGGGTGCGCCGCTGAGCGGGAACCGGACGAGGGTGCCGCGATCCAGGTTGGACACCCAGAGCGCGCCGTCGTGGACTTTCACGCCGTTCGCGCCGAAGCCGCCGACCGGGGCGAGCAGTTCGCCGGTGGCCCAGTCGGTGACCCGCCCGGTGCGCGGGGAGACGCGCCGGACTACCGAGCCGAACGAATCGGCGACGAAGATGTCACCGCTGGCGGGATCGCGCGCGACGCCGTTCTGGAAACCGGCCGGCGGCAGCGCGGCCACCTGCACCGGCGCGGCGCCGGGGCGCACGCGGTAGAGGCCGGTGGCCGCCGTGCCGGTCGAAACGGCCACGTACAGGTCGCCGCCGGGGGCGCGGACGATGCCGCCGAGGAATAGTTTCCGGTGCACCACCGGGACGTCGCCGTCGGCGGGGACCGGGATGCGGGCGAGGACACCGATCTGCCCGCCGGGCGTGACCCGGCCGATTTCCCCGGTGTAGGCGAAGGTGAGGTCGGCGGAGCCGTCGGGCTCCAGTGCGATGTTCTCGGGCTGCTGCCCGGCGGAGAGGTCGAGCGGGATGATCCTGGACGCCGCTTGGGCGGGTGCGGCCGGAACGGCCAGTGCGGCGGCCGCGGCCAGCGCGACGCCGATCTGCTTCATGCGCAAGGGAAACTCCGGTTCGTGAAGGAACGGCAGAGCGCCGTGCCTTCGACGGTAGGCCCGGAGTGCCCCCGCCCGCCAATAGCCCGGCTTGGGCCGGCCATCGGAAAACCGATCACAGGTCGCGGGCGAAGCAGCGGGAAAGCGGTTCGCCGCGGTAAGGCCCGTACGCCTCGATCGGCTCGTAGCCTTCGCGCTGGTAGAAGCGGATCGCGTCCGGCTGCCAGGCGCCGGTCTCCAGCAGCAGCCGGGGGATCCCGAGGCGCCGCGCGTGGTCTTCGAGGGCGCGCAGCAGGGCGGCCGCGACGCCGGTGCCGCGGGCCGCCGGCTCGACGTACATGCGCTTGATCTCGCCCGACCCGGGGCCGAGCAGCCGCAGCCCGCCGCAGCCCACGGCGGTGCCGCCGGCGTCCCGCGCGAGCAGGAACACGGCGACGGTTTCGGCGGTGGGGACCGCGCCGGGTTCGTGGTCGTCGGAGCCGTAGCGGGCGTCGAGTTCGGTCCGCTGGGCTTCGCGCAGGCGGACGGCGTCGGGATCGTCCCAGGTCACCGGGGTGATCGTCAGTGTGCAGTCGATCATCGAAGCACCCTCCCTGTTTCGTAACAATCGTTACCGTAGCACCTGTTACGCTTCCCGTGAAGGAGGCTCGATGCCGAAGCAGCGTGACGTCCGGGCACAGCGAGAGCTGCTGTCGAACGCGACCTGGCAGGTGCTCGCCGACAACGGCCTGCCGGGGCTCACCCTGCGCGCGGTCGCCGAGCGCGCCGGCTGCACCACCGGCCTGGTGATGCACGCGTTCCCGACGAAGAAGGCGTTGCTGCTGCACGCACGTGACCTGCTGTACGCCCGCACGGCGGTCCGCGCGGACGCGGCCGAAGCGGCGTGTGCGGACGCGCCGGGCGCGCTCGCGGCGGTGCTGGGCCAGGCGGTGGACCTCCCGCACGGCCACCACGAGGAATCCCGGGTCTGGGTGGGCTTCCTGGCGGCGGCCCTGGCCGACGACGACCTGGCCGAACGCCACCGCGCGGCGAACCGGTCGTTCCTGGCCCGCATCCACCGGCTGGTGGCGGCCTGCCGTCCGGAGTGGACGGACGAGCGGCTCGAGCTGACGACGAAGAGCCTGGTGGCGCTGGTGGAGGGGATGAACGTCCTGGCCGCGGCCGACCCGAAGACCTACCCCGCCCGGCTGCAGCAGGCTGCGCTGGCCGAGGCGCTCGCCGGGATCACGCCGCCGGGCCGAAACGGCGGCGGTAGGCACTCGGGCTGAGACCGGTGTGCCGCCGTAGCTGCGCTCGCAGGTTCGCTGCCGTTCCGAAGCCGCTCAACGCCGCCACCCGGTCCAGCCGCAGCTCGCCCCGCTCGATCAAGCGGCACGCCAACGTCACCCGTTCCGTTGTCAGCCACGCCAAGGGCGTCGTGCCCAGTTCCGCGCGGAACTTGCGGTGCAGCGTCGCCGGGCTGGTCGCCGCGCGGGTGGCCAGGTCCGTGATCGTCAACGGCGTGCCCAGCCGCTCGAGGGCCCACGCCAGGACCGGGGCCAGCGAGGTGTCCGGCACCGCGGGCACCGGGCGCGCGATGAACTGCCGCTGACCGCCGTCGCGGTGGCCGGTGAACACCAGGCGGCGGCTCACCGCGTTGACGACTTCGGCGCCGTGGTCGCGGTGGATGATGTGCAGGCCGAGGTCGAGCGAGGCCGCGCTGCCCGCCGCCGTCAGGACGGTGCCCTCGTCGATGAACAGCACGTCCGGTTCCCAGCGCACGAGCGGGAACTTCGCGGCCAGCGAAGCCGCCCACTGCCAATGGGTCGTCGCCCGCTTGCCGTCCAGCACGCCCGCCTCGGCGAGGGCGAACGCTCCCGTGCAGAAGCTCACCAAGCGGGCGCCGCGGGCGGCCGCCCGGCGGATCGCCTCGATGATCGCCGGGGCCGTCGGGACGTCGGTGTCCGGGCGGGCCGGGACGATCAGGGTGTCCGCCGTGTCGGCCGCCTCCAGGCCCGCGACGCCGGACAGCGTGAACATGCCGAGGTTCATCCGGACCGAGGGCGTCGCCGAGCAGAGCTGGAAGTCGTACCAGGGCCGGTCGAGTTCGGGGCGGCGGAGGCCGAACAGCTCGGTCGCCACGCCCATCTCGAAGGGGTTCGACTCTTCGGTGACGATTGCGATGACCCGGTGCGAGAATTCTTGCGGCATGTGCGATTCCTAGCACTCCCCGGCCGCCGGAGCCAGGCCGAGGATGGTCGGCATGAACCCGATCGACCTCAACGAAGTCCTCGCGAGCTTCGACGCCGCTTGGAGCCCGCGCATCGTCACCCGCGTCAACGACTACGACATCCGCCTCGCGCGGTTCGACGGCGAGCACGTCTGGCACGTCCACGAGCACACCGACGAGTTCTTCCTCGTCCTCGACGGCGAGATCGAGATCGGCCTGCGCGATCCCGGCGAACGGGTGGTCACGCTCGGGCGCGGGCAGGTCTTCGTGGTCCCGAAGGGGACGTTCCACAAGCCGTCGTCGAAGGCGGGGGCGAGTGTGCTGCTCGTCGAGCCGGCGGGGACGCTCTCGGTCGGCGACGCGCACGACGAGGTCCCCGATCACGTCGACGTGACCACCGGCCACCTCGTTTGACGTCGGGACCGCGGCTGACCTGCTGAGTCTTTTTCCGGAACGGCGTACTCTCGGCCGCATGAAACGGACATCGTTCGCGCAGTGGCCGTGCTCGATCGCGCGCACCATGGATCTGCTCGGCGACTGGTGGACCCCGCTGGTGCTGCGGGACGCCTTCTACGGCGTGCGCCGCTTCGACGAGTTCCAGCAGGCACTCGGCATCGCGCGCAACACCCTCGCCGACCGGCTCAAGCGGCTGGTCGACGAGGGTCTGCTGGAAAAGGTGCCGTACCAGACCGAGCCGGTGCGCCACGACTACGTGCTCACCGAGAAGGGCCGCGACTTCTACCCGGTGCTGCTCGCGATGACCCGCTGGGGTGACAAGTGGCTCGCGGGCGAGGCCGGCCCGCCGATCACCGTGCACCACCTCGCCTGCGGGCACGACACGCACGCCGAAATCGTCTGCGCCGAGTGCCGTGAACCGATGACGCCGGACGACACGCGGATGCGCCGCGGCCCCGGCTTCCCGCCCCGGCTGGCGCAGCGCCCGGACGTCGAAGAGCGGTTCGCGCGGCAGGAGTAGCCGTTGACAGCGTAGGTCTATCTACGCAACTATCGTGGTCAGCAGCCTTCGGAAAGGGAGTGCGACCACGATGGAGTGGACGGGTGCGCGGTACGCCGACCTGCCGACGGCCGAGGTCTCGACCTGGATCGACGCCGCGCCGGAGGACGTCTGGCCGGTCGTCTCGGACATCACGCTGATGCCCGAGACGAGCGCGGAACTCCAGTCCGTCGAGTGGTGCGAGGAAGGCCGCAAGTTCCTCGGCCGCAGCAAGCACGAGGCGTTCGGCGAGTGGGAGACGACCTCGTACGTCGTGGAGTGCGAAGCGCCGCGCGTCTTCGCGTGGGCCGTGCAGGATCCCGACGAGCCCAGCGCCGTCTGGAAGTTCACCCTCGAGCCGGACAACGGCGGCACGCGCCTGAGCCAGTGGATGCGGATGGGGCCCGGCCGGTCCGGGCTGTCGTTCGCGATCGACCGGATGCCGGAGAAGGAACAGAAGATCGTCTTCGTCCGCATGCGGGAGTTCGAGACGGCGATGAAGACCAACCTCGCCGCGATCAAGGCCCGGATCGAAAACCGATGAGGACCGCGACCACCGTCGAGTTCTCCACGGACACCCGCACGACGCTGGACTTCGTGCTGGAAGCGGAAAAACTCGGCCTCGACGTCTGCTGGGTGGCCGAAGCCTGGGGCTCGGACGCGCCGTCCGCGCTCGGGTACCTCGCCGCCCGCACCGACCGGATCCGGCTCGGTTCGGGGATCATCCAGCTGGGCACGCGCACCCCGGTCGCGATCGCGCAGGCCGCGCTCACCCTCGCCGACCTCTCCGGTGGCCGGTTCGCGCTCGGCCTCGGCCCGTCCGGGCCGCAGGTCGTCGAAGGCCTGCACGGCGTGCCGTTCGCGAAGCCGCTGACGCGCATGCGCGAGACCGTCGAGATCATCCGGCAGGCCTTCGCGGGGGAGAAGATTTCGTTCTCCGGCCGGGCTTTCGAGATCCCGCTGCCCGGCGAAGCCCGCCCGATGCGGCTGTCCACCGCGCCGAACCCGGACATCCCGATCTACCTGGCGACGCTGTCGCCGAAGCTCCTGGAGCTCACCGGCGAGGTCGCGGACGGCTGGCTCGGGACCAGCTTCGTGCCCGAAGGCGCCGACGCGTACTTCACCCACCTCGACGCCGGGCTCGCGAAGGCGGGGAGGCAGCGCAAGGACATCGACGTCTGCCAGGGTGCCGAAGTCGCTTTCGCGGACAACGAAGCCGAGCTGCGCACCCTGGTCGGCAGCCGCAAGAAGGAGCTGGCCTTCAGCCTCGGCGGGATGGGCTCGGCCAGCACGAACTTCTACAACAACGCCTACAGCCGCCAGGGCTGGGCGGACGTCGCCGCCGAGGTCCGCGAGCGCTGGCAGGCCGGGGACCGCGACGGTGCCGCCGCGCTCGTCACCGACGAAATGGTGCTCGGCACCACGTTGCTCGGCACCGAAGAGATGGTGCGGGAACGCCTGCGCGTCTGGCGCGACGCCGGCATCGACACCGTCCGGCTCTACCCGGCCGGCGAAACGCTCGAAGCGCGGTTGACGACGCTGGGTCGCGCGCTCGACCTGCTGTGAAGGGACCGCCATGGGCGAGTGGCAGCGCACCGCGTGCAGCCTCTGCTATCTCAACTGCGGGCTGGAGGTGCAGCTCGACGGCCGGAAGATCACCCGCGTCCGCGGCGACAAGGCGCACCCGCGTTCGGGCGGGTACCTCTGCCAGAAGGCGCAGCGCCTGACCTTCTACGGCGACCACGAAGACCGCCTGACGACGCCGCTGCGCCGGCGTCCCGACGGCACGCACGAGCCGATCGATTGGGACACGGCGCTGACCGAGATCGCGGCCAAGCTGCACGCGATCCGGGACGCCGACACCGCGGCCGGGCGGCCCGGCTCGTTCGCCTACGTCGGCGGCGGTGGCCAGGGCAACCACTCCGGCGGCGCGTACGGCACGTCCCTGCTGAAGTGGATGAACTCGACGCGGCACTTCAACGCGCTGTCGCAGGAGAAGACCGGCGACTTCTGGGTCAACGGGCAGCTGTTCGGCTCGACCCTCGTGCACACCGCCGAGGACGTCGAGCACTGCGACCTGCTCGTCGTGCTCGGCTGCAACCCCTGGCAGGCGCACGGGTTCAGCAACGCCCGGCAGGCGCTCAACACGCTCAAGAACGACCCGGACCGGCGGATGATCGTGCTCGATCCGCGGCGCACCGAGACCGCGGAGATGGCCGATCTGCACCTCCCGCTGCGCCCCGGCACCGACGCGTACCTGCTGGGCGCGATCCTGGCGCTGCTGCTCGAGCGGGGCGCCGCCGACGAGCGGTTCCTCGCGGACCGGACCGAAGGGTTCGACGAGGTCGCCGCCGTGCTGGCGAAAGTGCCGGTGGACGCGTGGATCGCGCACGCCGAAGTGTCCCGTGTGGACGTCGAGCGGGCCGTCGACCTGATGTGCGCCGCCAAAGCGATGACCGTGCGCGTCGAGCTGGGCATCCAGCAGGGCCGGCACTCGACGCTCAACAGCTACCTCGAGAAGCTGCTGTACCTGCTCACCGGGCACTTCGGCCGGCGCGGCACGAACAACCTGCACTCGTGGCTGCTGCCGCTGTGGGGTACGACGACCGGACAGCGCTCCGAGATCACCGGCTTCGAGTACATCGGCGGCCTGCTGCCGGCGAACACCCTGGCCGAGGAGGTCCTCGCCGACCACCCGAACCGCGTCCGCGCGGTGTGGGTGGAGTCGTCGAACCCGGCCAACACCTTCGCCGGGACGCGGGACGTCGAACGCGCTCTGGAGGCCGCGGAGCTGTCCGTGGTCGTCGACGTCGCCTACACCGAGACGGCCGCGCTGGCGGACTACGTGCTGCCCGCGGCGTCCCAGCACGAGAAGTGGGAGTTCACGCTCTTCACCTTCGAGTGGCCGACGAACTACTTCCAGCTGCGACGGCCGCTGCTGGACCCGCTGCCGGGCACGCTCGTCGAGGCCGAAATCTACGCGCGGCTCTTCGACGCGCTCGGCGTGCTGCCGCCGTCCGACGTGCTCGCGTCGCTGGCCGCCGGGCCGCGCTCCGAGCTGCAGGCGGGCCTCGGCGCCCTGGTCCAGGCGCTGCCGGAGCGCGCGGCGATCCTGCCGGTGCTGCTCTACCGCACCCTGGGCGCGTCGCTGCCCGACGGCGCGGCGTCGATCGCGCCGCTGTGGGCGGGCTGCCACCGCGCGGCGAAGACGATGACCGTGCCGGTGCAACGCGCGCTGGGCAGCTCGGCCACCGGTCCGCGGCTCGGGGAGGAACTCTTCGAGCGGGTCTTGGCCGGTCCGACGCCGTTTTCGGCGCACGAGCAAGACGAAGTGTGGAGCCTGATGCGCCGCTCGCGGGTCCGGCTGGCGGTACCGGAGCTGCTGGACTGGCTGGCCGCGCTGGACCCGGCCGCCGAACGGCCCGACCCGGCGTTCCCGTTTTCGCTGGTCAACGGGCAGCGGCGGGCGCACAACGCGAACCAGATCCTGCGTGACCCGCGCTGGCGCCGCACCGATCCGGACGGCGCTCTGCGCGCGCGTCCCGAAGAACTGGCGTCGATCGGCGCTTCCCCGGGTGACTGGGTGGCCGTCGTGACCTCGGCGGGCCGCGTGGTCGTCCGCGCCGAGGCCGACCCCGCGCTGCGGCCGGGCCAGCTCGCGTTGCCGCACGGCTACGGCATGGCCCACCCGGACGCCGACGGCCGCCGCGTGGTCAGCGGCCCGCGGATCAACCTCCTGACGGACGCGCTGGATCGTGACCCGATCGCGGGCACCCCGCACCACAAGGACGTCCCGGCGCGCCTGGAACCCGCGACCGAAGAGGAGCGGGCGCGGGCGGAGGCGGACAGCGTGCGCGTCCGCGCGACCGTCGCGAGTGGACGGACCGGCCGCTAGTTGACCTGCCGCGACTGACCCTGCCAGAACGGTTCCCGGAGCTTGAACTTCTGGATCTTGCCCGTCGCCGTCCGGGGCAGCTCCGCCAGGAACTCGATCCGCTTCGGGCACTTGTACCCCGCCAGGTACCCGCGGCAGTGCTGGATCAGCTCTTCGGCCGTGACGTCCCCGTCGACCACGACCAGGGCGGTCACCAGCTCGCCCCACTTCTGGTCGGGGATGCCGATCACCGCGGCTTCGCGGATCGCCGGGTGCGAGTTCAGCGCGTCCTCCACCTCGATCGACGACACGTTTTCGCCGCCCGAGATGATCACGTCCTTCTTGCGGTCCGCGATCGTCAGGTAGCCGTCCTCGAACGCGCCGCCGTCGCCCGTGTGGAACCAGCCGCCGTCGGTGACCCGGGCCGTCTCCTCGGGGTTCTCCCAGTAGCCGTCGAGGTTGTGGTTCGACTGGGCGAGCACCTCGCCGTCGGTGTCCACGGCGATCCGGACACCCAGCGCCGGCGTTCCCGCGCGGCCCAGCAGCCGCGCCTGCTCGTGCGGGTCGAGGTCCGCCCACTCGCTGCGCATCCGGTTGACCGTCAGCAGCGGCGCGGTTTCGGTGAGCCCGTAGATCTGGATGAACTCCCAGCCCAGCTCCGCCCGGACCCGCTCGATCGTGCGCGTCGGCGGCGGCGCACCGGCCACGACGATCCGGACGCGGTCGCGGCCGGGGATCTCGCCGTCCCAGTTCGCGGCGCCGTCCAGTGCCGCCGTGACCACCGCAGGGGCCGCGCAGAGGATGGTCACGCCGTGCTCGTCGATGCGCCGCAGGATTTCGGTGCCGTCCACCTTCCGCAGCACGATGTGCCGCCCGCCGAGGCCGGTCACCGCGTACGGCATCCCCCAGCCGTTGCAGTGGAACATCGGCAGGGTGTGCAGCAGGACGTCGTGGTCGCTCAACGTCGTGTGCAGGCCGAAGACGGCGGCGTTCAGCCAGATGTTGCGGTGGGTGAGCTGCACGCCCTTCGGCCGCGCGGTCGTCCCCGACGTGTAGTTGATGGTGGCGGTGGCCGACTCGTCGCCGTCCCAGGGCCGGGGCGTCCCGTCGCCGCCCCAGATGGCGTCGTCGTCGCGGCCGAGGACGAACACGTGCTTCGCCGTCACCGTGTCGAGCAGGTGCGCCAGCTCCGGGTCGACGATCAGCACCTCCGCCCCGGAGTGCTCCACGATGTACTTGACCTCGGCCGGGGCGAGCCGGAAGTTGACCGGCACCAGGACCCGGCCCCAGCCGGACACGCCGAAGAACGAGACGAGCAGCCGCGCGGCGTTGTGCGACACCACCGCGACACGCCCGCCGGCCGGCACGCCCAGCGCGTCGAGGTTGGCGGCCTGCGCGCGGGCCCGGCGCGCCACCTCGCGGTAGGTGAGCGAACCCCAGCTCGGCGCGGGCTGGTCCGGCTCGTCGACCACCGCGACACGGTCCGGGTACACCGTTTCCGCGCGGTCGAGGAAGTCCCGGACACCCAGATCGAAGAACATCCCCCGATGATGACTCTTCCCAGGTGCTTGCACCAGTCCGATGTGGTTCGCTGGACCACGATGGACTTCGACACGGTGGCCGGCGAACTCTACGGGGGAGACCTCGCGGAGTTCGTCAGCGCGCGCAACGCGGCGGTGAAGGCCGCGAAGGCCGAAGGAGATGCCGAGCTCGCGAAGCGGATCCAGCAGCTTCGCAAGCCGACCACGGCCGCGGCGATCGTCAACGGCCTGGCCAGGGACGACTCCGATCAGCTCCGCGAACTGGCCGAGCTCGGCGCCGAACTGCGGGACGCGCACACGCGCCTGGCCGGCGACGAGCTGCGCGCGCTGACCCGGCGCCGCGGCGAGCTGGTGCGGCGGATTCTCCACGAGCTGCCGTCGATGAGCGACCCGGTGACCCGCGAGGTGGAGGCGACCCTGGAGGCCGTCGCGGCCGAGCCGGACACGGCCGCGCTCGCGCTCGCCGGCCGGCTGACGTCGGTCGCGCACCAGGACACCGACCAGTGGTTCAGCCTCACCGCGAACGCCCCGCCCGTCACCGGGAAGCGGTCGGAGAAGCTGGTGGAAAAGGCCGAACCGGCTCGCCCGAAGCGGGACCACCGGCGCAAAGAGCGCGAAGAGGAACAGGAGCGGGCGCGGGCCCGCGCGGAACGCGAGCGCCTGCGCAAGGAAGCCGCCGAGCGGGACAAGGAACGCGCGGTGGCCGAGCGCGACCTGGTCCGCACCGAGCGCGCGGCCGAGCAGGCGCGTGCCCGCGTCGACGACCTGCGCGAGCGCCTGGCCGAAGCCGAGGAACGCGCCGGGCGGGCGACGGCGGAGTTCGAGACGGCGAAAGCGGCCTACGAGGAAGCCGACGCGGCCGCCGAAGCCGCGCGGAAAGCCGCTGACGCCGCCCGCTGAGCCGTGCTAACGTGCCGATGTGCCCCGGATGGGCCGACACGCGGAGGTAGTGGCTTACTCAAAGCCCCCTTGAGATCGACACGTTCTGCCGTTCCCTGGCAGAGCTGTGCCCTCCGTGTCGGCCTCTCGGCCTCCGGTGATTTCGTCATCGGAAAGGACCACTCGGTTTGATCATGCTCACCACGACCGGCGCCCGGACGGGCCGGCAGCACCGGGTTCCCTTGGGCGCCTTGGACATCGACGGCCGGCTGGTCGTCATCGCCTCGGCGATGGGTGCGCCGAAGCACCCGGCCTGGTACCACAACATCCGGCGCAACCCGCTGGTCACGGTGGAAACGGACACCGAAACGTTCGAGGCGATGGCGGCCCTCCCGCCCGACCGCGACAAGCTGTTCGCCGAGGTGATCGAGCGGGAGCCGGGGTTCGCGGACTACCAGAAGCGAACGACCCGGATCCTGCCCGTCGTCGAATTGCACCGCATCGACACCGCGCGCCGCATGGGCGACTGGCTCGTCGAGATGCACGATTGGCTGCGCGGCGAGCTGAAGCAGATGCGGGCCGAGCTGGACTGCGGCACCCCGAAGCAGCTGAGCTTGCGCTGCGCCGGGTTCTGCACGGCCCTCTCCCGGCACCACACCGGGGAAGCGAGGAACATCTTCCCGTTGCTGGCCGAGCGGTTCCCCGCCCTCGCGCCCACGCTGGCGAAGCTCGACGAAGAACACGTCGTCGTCGCGCGGCTGCAGGAGGAGGTGCAGCAACTCGTCGACGAGGAAGCCGATCCGGCGCGGCTGCGGGCGGAGTTCGACCGGCTCAGGTCCGAATTGGACAGCCACTTCGCCTACGAGGAACGCACGCTCGTCGCGGCGCTGAACGCCCTGCTGCCCGCGCCCGGCTGATCAGAGCAGCACCTCCGCGAGCCGCCGCTGGTTCGCCAGCTCCACCTCGGGTGACGGGCCGAGCACCTGCACCGCAACGTGGTCGGCTCCGGCGTCCACATGGGACAGCAAGCCCTTGGCGACGATCTCCGGGGTGCCGTGCAGGACGAGGTCGTCGATCAGGCGGTCGCTGCCGCCGCCGGCGACGTCGGCCTCGGTGTACCCGTGGCGCAGCAGGTTGTTCACGTAGTTGCTGAGGCCGAGGTACGGGGTCCGGACGTACGGCCGTCCGATGGCGCGCGCGGCCACCGGGTCGTCGTCCACGACCACCTTGTGCTCCGGTGCCAGCAGCTTGCCCGCGCCCAGGATCGCCCGTGCGTGCCGGGTGTGCGTGACCGGCACGAGGTACGGGTGCGCACCCGCGGTGCGCTCGGCGGCCAGCTTCAGCACGCGGTCGCCGAGCGCGGCGAGCACCCGGGCCTCGACCGGGACACCGGCCGCGTCGAGCCGGTCGAGGTAGTCGACGATCTTGTCGTACGGGCTGCGGTACTCGGTGACCGACTCGGGGTGGCCGACGCCGATCCCGAGCAGCAAGCGCTTTCCGTACCGGCCCGCGAGCCGGTGGTAGGACGCGGCGAGCGGTTCCGGTTCGTCGACCCACATGTTGACGATCGCCGTCGCCACGGTGATCCGCTCGGTGGCGGCGAGGATCTCTTCGACGAGCGCGAGGTCGCCGACCGAATTGCGGCCGGTGCCCAGCCACACCGCGCCGTACCCCAGCTCGTCCGCCGCGACGGCGTGCGCCTTGCGCGTCACGTCGTCGCGGTGCGGGGCCAGGAACACGCCGAACTTGCTCGATACATTTGTCATACCGAGCAATGTAGCAAATGTAGCGCCGACTGTCAGCCGGCGGGTTCAGGAGGCCAGCCGGTGCAGCCACTCCCGCAGCATCTGGCGCTCGGTCGGCGTCAGCGCGCGGTCATCGTCCTCGAGAGCGGTCGACAAAGCGACCGCGAGAGCGCTCACGGACGAGCCCTCGGTGGGCCGGTCGGCGAGCAGCCCGGCCAGCACCGCCTCCCGCACCTGCGTGGACATGGCCAGGTCGCGGCGGTCTTCGGGCTGGGCGATGAGGCTGAGCGTCACGCCGCTGTTGGCCGCCGCGAACTGCCGCGCCGCCTGCGTCGCCTCGACGCGCAGGCGGCCCTCACGCGCCAACGGCGTGAAGAGCTCCAGCAGCATGGCCTCGGCGCTCGAGGTGAGGTTGCACGGCACGCCCGGCTCGATCTGGCCGTAGAGCAGCACGTAGAACGCGGGGTGCTCCAGGCCGTACTCGACGTGCCGGTCCCAGCCCGTGCGGATCCGCTCCACCGGGTCGCCGCCCGGTTCCGGAGCCTGGACGTACTGGGTGAAGCCGTAGTTGACGACCGCGTCGAGCAGGCCCTGCTTGCTGCCGAAGTGGTGGTACAACGTGGGGGCCTGGACGCCGGCGCGCTCGCAGATCGCCCGCGTCGAGACCGGCCCGTCGCCGGCCTCGTGCAGGAGCTGACCGGCGGCCATGAGCAGGCGGTCGCGGGTGCTGGTGGCGTTGCTCGATCGTCCGGCCATGTAGCAATTGTAACGAGGGTTTGTAACGTCAGCGCAGCCGCAGCTGGACCCGCCGGAGCCCGGCGAAGGCGGCCAGCACGCCCGGGTCGGTGGTGGCCGCGGCCGGGCGGACCGACCGGTAGCCGTCCAGGAGCGCCTCCTCCAGCTCTTCGCGGTGCGGCAGGTGTGCGAGGGCGGCGCAGGCGACGGCGAGGTCGTAGGCGTAGTGCCCGTACCCACAGTCGTCGAAGTCGATCGCGTGCACCCGGCCGCGGTGCAGCAGGTAGTTGCCCTGGTGGAGGTCGCCGTGCACCAGGCCGAAGACGTCGGAGCCGAACCCCAGCTCGGCCCGCACCGCGCGGACGCGCGCCACCGCCGCGCGGATCCGTTCGTCGCCGCCGGCCGCCGCGACGGCCCGCTCGACGACCGTCGCGGAGAAGCCGTCCACCTGCGTGCGGCCGAACTCCGTCAGGTCGTCGACGCGGCGGCGGTCGAGGCCGTTCATCCGCGCGCCGTGCAGGTGCAGCCGCGCGGTGAACTCGCCCACCGCGTACAGCTGCGGCGCGCTGAGCCGCTCGTCGAGGAATCGGCCCTCGACCCAGTGGCAGAGCACGCAGGTGCGTGGCTCGGGCACGGCCGGGTCGGCGACCACGGTGACCAGGTCCCGCGCGCGCGTCGGCACCGGCTGCGGGACGACGAGGCCGGTTTCGCGGCGCAGCGTGGCCAGCCAGGCCATCTCGGCCCGGACCTGCGCGACACCGGGGCCGTCCGGCCGCTGCACCCGCAGCACGTACCGGTGGCCGTCCGCGCCGTCGACGCGGAACGCCGTGTTCTGCCCGTGGGCCAGGGGGGTCAGGCGAGCCACCGGCACGGCGTAGGCCGTCAACGCCGCTTCGGCGAGCCGGCGCAGGCGGCGCGTCCGGCCGGAGCGGTCGAGCTCGGCGAACGGCCGGGTGTTCGCCTGGAAGTCGGCCATCGCCCAGGTGTTCAGCTGATCGACCGTTCCGGCTTGCGGCCGAACTCGGCCGCATTCCGGCCCGTCGACCCGGCCGCGGAGAAGAACGACGGGCTGCGGGCCTTGTTCTGCCGGAAAAGGCCGTGGGTGGTCCTGCCGTGCCGCACGCGTGTTCTCCGTCCGCCGTTTTACCGGCCCCTGGCCTTCCCGTTGAGGACACGTGTGAATCGGACGGCCGGTTCAATGCCGGACAGCGCGTGGATTCCGGTCCCCGCCAGTACGGCGGCGGCCAGTGCGGACAGCAGCATCAGCGGCAGCGGGGCGGCCAGCGGGTCGATGCCGGTGAAGGACTCGACGCCGATCACGGCGGTGAGCACGGCGTCGGCGGCGACGGCCGTCTGGACGACGCGCAGCCGGTGCGCTTCGGAATGGCCGGTGAACCGCAGGATCCAGGCCAGCGCGGGCAGCACCAGGATCGCGTGCATGGCGACCGCGTGCAGCGGTTTGAGGGAACCGGCGGTGGTGTAGGCCAGCTGCGGGTCGCCGCCACGAGCCGCGACCACGCCGCGGCCGATCATCACCGCACCGGCGGCCAGCGCGACCAGCAGCACGACCAGGCCGGCGCGGACGGCCAGGCGCAGGCTCGGCGCGGCCGGGCCCGGTTCCACGAGCGCGGCGGCGGTGAAGCCGATGACCGTCAGGACGAGCACACCGCCGCCCGCGGCCAGTGTCATCGAAACGGCGCCGTCGAACGACGTCTCGAAGTTGAAGTGCGACGGCACTCCGCGCCAAGCCTGCATGCTGACCAGGGCGACCTCCGCGACGCTCGCCGCGGTGAACGCGCCGAGCAGGAGGTTGCGCAGCCGCGGGCGCAGGGTGAGGAACGACGCCGCCCAGGCGACCGAGGCGAGCGTCAGCCCGAACGACAGGCCGAACGTGACGGCCTTGCGCATCGACAGCGGGCCCAGCCACGAACCGCCGGTGGCGAGGAGGACGACAGCGTGCGCGAGGCCGCTGAGGAACAGCGCCGCGCCGAGGGCGTAGGCGATGCGCTCGGCTCGTCGTCCGCCGGACCGGATCCGGGTCAGTGCGTTCATACCCCGGAGTGTCGCGGCCCCGGCGGGGTCGCCGCGTCGGCCCGGCGGCGGCACCCCGACGTACGACGACGGGCGTACGGCAACCGGCGAGTATGTCGAAAAAGTGCCGGTAAAGGAATTCCACGGTTCTTGACGGAATATTAACGAAAGGCGTGTCCGGAGCCACTCGCCAGGCGGATGCGGTGCGGACGGGAGCGTTCTACTCTGCAAACATGTACATCGCACTGCTGACCTATACGGCGCCCGAAACAGAAGTCGACTACGCGCTTCCCGATCATTCGGAGTGGTTGCGTAAACAATTCACGAAGGGACTCTTTCTTGTTTCCGGAAAGGGCAACGGCGCGGCCGACCACGTGATCCTGACCCGCCCGGTGCTGCGCGGCAAGCTCGACGCCGTGCTCGCCAGCGATCCGTTCGTGGTCCGGCGGCTCGCCCGCTACGACGTCATCGAGTTCACCGCCACGCGCACCTGCCAGGAGCTGCTGGCGATCAACGAGGCCATCGCCTCCTGACAGAACGGTTCTCGGGGGCCCGGGTGGCGGAGCCCCCGGCCCGGGGCGAAGCCCCGGATGTCACAGCGTTCTCCGGGCCCGGGTACGGCGCCCCGGATGTCACAGCCGTCGAGGTCGGGTGGCCCGGCGACGACGCCCCGCCACCTGACGGCGAAGAGCACGCACCCGCTGGTCCGCTTATGATCGCGACGCACGGACGTCCAGCAGGGAGAGTGCGATGAAGACCCCCGACCTCGTCTTCCGGGGCCGCCGGTTGAGCAGTGACCGCGCGCTGGTGCTGGCCGCGGTCGAAGAGCCCGCCGCGGCCCGCGAAGCCGTCGCCGACGGCGCCGATCTCGTGAGTTTCGCCGGAGCCGGCGCCGAGTCCCGGGTCGAGTGGGCGCGGGAGACCTTCCCCGGCCTCGTCATCGGGGTCGACACCGCCGACCCGTCGGTCGCCGCGGCCTGCTGCGAAGCGGGTGCCGACCTGATCGTCGCGCGGGCGGACCTGGCCGAGGTCGCGGTCCGCTACGGCGCGGGTTACGCCGCTCCTTCGGTGCCCTCGGTGGCCGGTTTGCCCGCTTCGGGCGTCGTCGTGGACGTCGGGGTGTTCCGGGCGCCTGGCCCGTTCGGGGCGGTGCCCGTGCTGGCCGAGGTGGCCGGGGACGGCACGCCGGCCGGCCTGGCGCGGACGGCGGTCGCGGCCTCGGCCGGGGTGGCGATCATCCGCACGAAGCACGTCCGCCAGGTGCGCCACGTGGCGGAGATGGCGGCGAGCATCGCGGGCACCCGCCCGCCGGCGAAGGCGGTCCGGTGGGAGTGATCCGCGAAGTCTGGCCGTCCGCGCGCGACCTCGCCGAGGCCGACCTCGAGCAGCTGTACAGCTACCCGGCGGACCCCCGCTGGCTGGCGGTGAACTTCGTGTCGAGCACGGATGGTGCGATCGCGGTCGAGGGCCGTTCGGGAGGCCTGTCGACCCCGGCGGACCGGATCGTGTACCGCCTCGGCAACGACCTCGCGGACGTCGTCCTGGTGGGCGCGGGGACGGCGGTGGCGGAGGGCTTCGAGGGAATGCGCCCCGACGCCGCCACGGCCGAACGTCGCCGCCGGTTCGGCTTGGCCCCGATCGCCCCGGTGGCGGTGGTGACGACGGGCCGTTCCCTGCCGCCGGACGCCCCGGTGATCACCAAGGCGGCGGTCCCGACCCTGGTGTTCACCTCCGCGGCCGCGCCTTCGGCGTTGCGCGAGGCGTGGGCGGCGCACGGCGCCCGGGTGTTCGTGGTGGGGGAGTCGGCGGTGTCGGCCGAGCGGGTGGTGTCGACCCTGGTGGCGGAGGGGCTGGGCCGCATCGACTGCGAAGGCGGGCCGAGGTTGTTCGGCTCGTTGATCGAGGCGGGGCTGGTCGACGAGTTCCGGTTGACGGTGGCGCCGTTCTTGGTGGCGGGCACGTCGAGCCGGGCCTCTCTCGGCGCGGCGGTCGATCCGGCCGAGCTGGAGCTGGCGTCCGTGCTCACCGATGGCGCCAGCGTCCTGTTGAGGTATCTGGCCCGCCGCTAGTTTCGCCGGTCTCGAAGCCTTGGCACACCGCCCTGCGGGGAGAACCCCGTGGCACACTTCGTCGACCACGACGCCAGTCAGGGAGCACGACGCATGACCGATCGCCCGGCCCGGCGGACGCAGGAGCAACGACGCGCCGAGACCGAGCGCCGCGTGGTGGACGCGGCGATGGCGCTCATCGCGCGCAGCGGGTCCCGTGCCGTCACGCTCGCCGAGGTCGGGGAGGCCGCCGGCTACAGCCGCGGCATCGTCTACCACCATTTCGGCAGCCGGGAACGGCTGCTGGAAGCCGTGGTCGACGAGGCGCAGCGGTTCGACGTCCCCACCTACCAGGGCGACGGCCTGGACTACCTGGTGCGGATCATCGAGGCGTACCTGCGCAACGTCGTGCGGCGGACACCGTCGGCGCGCGCGTTCCTGCAGCTGTGGGGCGAGGCGATCGCGGCCGACCCCGTGCTGGCTCCGCTGTTCGCCCGCCGGGACGCCGACTTCCGGCAGCTCCTGGCGGACGTGGTCCGCCAGGGTGTCGCCGACGGGTCCATCCGGCCCGACGCGAACCCGGCCGCGGCCGCCGTGCTCGTCGTCGCCCTGGTCCGCGGGACCGGGCTGCAGCTCATCGCCCAGCCTCCGGTGCGGAACGTCCCCGCCCTGATCCGGGAGGCGACGCGCTCGGTACGCGCGGCCTTCGCGGTCACGTCGTAGTTTTCGGCCATGGTCGGCCGCAGCGTCCGCTGCTACACTTACTTGCATACATGCACGCAAGTAAGGAGGGAAGATGTCCGTTCCTTTGGTGTTCGTGCACGGCAATCCGGAGAGTGCCGGCGTGTGGGGACCGCTGATCGCCGCGCTCGGCCGGGACGACGTGGTGGCGCTGTCCCCGCCCGGCTTCGGGGTGCCCGCGTCGGACGGCTTCTCCGCCACCGTCGAGGGCTACCGCGAATGGCTCGCCGCGCGGCTGGAGCAGTTCCGGGAACCCGTCGATCTCGTCGGCCACGACTGGGGCGGCGCGCACGTCGCCGGGATCGCGATGACCCGTCCCGACCTGATCCGCAGCTGGGCGTCGGACGCGCTCGGCCTCTTCGACCCGGGGTACGTCTGGCACCCGCGGGCCCAGGTGTGGCAGCAGGAAGGGGCGGGCGAGGCCTCGGTGAAGGAGATCTTCGGCGGCACATTGGCGCAGCGGCTGGAGGTCGTCGGCGCGCTCGGGATGACCGGCCCGGCCGCGGAACGCGTGGCCGCCGGGATGGACGACGGCATGGGGCGGGCGGTGCTTTCGCTGCTGCGGTCGGCCGTCCAGCCGGTGATGGCCGACGCGGGCCGCGACCTCGCGAAGGCGCGGCAGCGGCCCGGCCTGGCCCTGATCGCCCTCGCGGACGCCGAACAAGCCAGTGGAACGCCTGCGCAGCACCGATCCGCGGGGGAAGCCGCCGGTGCCGAGATCGCCGAACTCGCCGGCACCGGACACTGGTGGCCGGTGACGAACCCGCACCCGGCGGCGCGTGCACTGACCGCGTTCTGGTCCCGTTTGGACGGTTAGGCGGGCGATCGCCGAGGTGGCCCGCGGCGAGTCAGTCGAGTTTCCCTTGTGGTACAACCAAACTCGCTGCTCGAACGCTCGCCGGAGTTCACCCGTTCCAGCGATCCCGTTCGCACATTTGTTCGGGTACCGTCGAAGACATGACCACGACCCGAAGACCTCCGCGGCACCGCGATCCGGTGCTGCGCCAAGGAAAAACCCTACCGATCGAGCAGCCGCCGGAAGTGGTCCGGCAGCAGCAGTTCCCGGGCCTCCGCCCGCGTCAGCCAGGCGAAGTCGTCGTGCTCCTCAGGGTTGAGCACGACGTCGCCGGTCCCCTCTTCCGCCACCGTGTAAACGAAAGCGTGGATGCGCAATGCCCGGCCCGCGATGTCCGGCCACGCGTCCCGCGCCAGTTCGCCGGTGACGCGAACCGTCAACCCGGTCTCCTCCGCCGCTTCGCGCGCCGCGGTGTCCTCGAAGCGCTCGCCTGGCTCGGCCGTGCCGCCGGGCAGTTCCCACCGGCCCGCGAGGAACACCCCGGGCCCGCGGCGAAGGAACAGCACCCGGTCGCCGCGGGCGATCCAGCAGTAGGCGAGGTGCTTGTGGGCGATCTCCGTCATGCGCGCGATTCTCGCTCAGTTGGTCTTCGACGTCGGCAGGTGGGCGCCCAGGTACCCGACGTACACCGTGCCGGTGCGGTCGGTGTCGTCGAGGAAGTGCAGCCGCGGTGCCGGCGACTTGAAGCGCTCCAAGGCGATGTGGGCGCCGAAGTAGTCGCGGCCCGCCGGGTTCGTCCGGGGATCGACGCGGAAGGTGCGGGCTTGGCGGAGCCGTTCGTTCGTGGTCACCGTGTCCGACTCGGCCAGCGCGATGATGTTCGCGCTGATCAGCGAACCCGGCTGGCCGGTGCGGGCGAAGGCGAGCACGTCCGACAGCTCGGGGCCCGGGTCCTGGCCCGCGCCGAGCAGGGAGATCCGGGCGCCCGCGTAGGCGTCGAGGGTGCGGAGCGCGTCCCATGCCTTGCGGCGCCAGGCGGCGGCTTTGGGGTGGTGGTCGAGGATCGCGGCCGGCGCCGGCTCGGCCGTGATCGCGAGGTGCTTGAGCGAGGCCGCCGCGGCGCCGATCAGCTCGGCGAAGCTGGGGAACTCCTCCGGCGGCCGCTCGGCGGCGGCGACCTCGTCGTCGGCGTCGTGGTGGCGGGCCAGCCGGCCCGCCAGCAGCCCGTTGACGCGCCGCAGCTCGTCGCGCTCGGCCTCCGTCTCCTCGAACGCCCGCGCGTAGTCGTCCGCCTCCGCCTGCAGCTGCGCGAGCTGATCGCGCAGGCAGGCGACGTCGGTCGCGCACGCGTCCTCGAGGCGGCGGCGGAGCGATTTCACCTCGCAGGCGTGCCGGTCCCGTTCCTCGGCGTGGGCCTTGGCCTTCTTCCGCAGAATCGTGATCACGCCCCGCGCCTCGGCCAGCTCCCGCTCGGCGCGGCCGAGCTTCTCGACCAGCTCGGCGTCGGGCTCGCGCTCCGGCGAGGCGAACGGATCGGCCGCGTACCAGGCCCGCACGCTCGGCACGTCCGCCCACTCCTCGGGCAGGGGCGTCCGGCCGCGGGCCTGGATGAGCCGGGTGATCGCGCCCTGCAGCGCCTCACCGGAAACCGGGCTTTCGCTGACGATGAAATCCGGGAGCTGGTCGCACGGCGGCACGTACAGCCGCGCGCCCTGCGGCAGCGCGCACCCGAGCGGCAGGTGCCGGTTGAGGGTGTGGCGGAAGCGGTCGTCGACGTCGAAAACGTTGACCAGCCCGGGCCAGCCCTCGACCGGCACCGTCGGCGGCTCGGTGAGCACCAGCACCGCCGACGAGCGCCACGGCGCCGCCAGTGCCTCGCCCAGCAGGTCGGCGAGGTGGTCGCATTCCTTGCGCGACCAGCCGCGCATCGCCAGCACCGGCGTTTCGATCGGGATTTCGTCGCTGCCGCTGGCGCCCAGCTCCTCCAGCCCGATCCGGTGGGCCGGTGCGTCGTGGCAGCTGCGCCACGGCCGCGTGCAGGCCGCGGTCAGCAGCCACGTCACCCGGTCCTCGCCGGCGCGGTAGCACAGCGAAAGCAATACCTGAACGGAGTAGCGGCCTTCGCTGCCCTCGTACGCGAAATTCAGGTCGCACCGGCGCGAACCACCGTCGTCGGACGAGCCGAGATCGATCACCGTGTAGTCGTCGTGCTGCCGCTGGCGGCTGATCAGCCTGCTGCGCAAGGCGTCCAGGGGGCGTTTGCCCTCGGTGGGGACCAGTCCGTGGTGCCAGATCCGGTGCACCCCCACAGGACTCAACTCCGTTCGCCGGGAACAGGACCTCAGCCGAACATAGCGGATCCTGTGACCGTGCGAACGCGGGGCGTCACCCCGTGCGCGTCCAGAGGCAGAACGGGTGCCCGGCCGGATCGAAGCAGACCCGGACGTCGTCCTGCGGCTGGAACTCGGCGACCACCGCGCCCGCCGCGGTCGCCGCCGCCGTCGCCTCCTGGAGGTCGTCGACCTCGATGTCGAGGTGCAGCTGCATCTGCTGGGCGCCGTCGGCCGGCGGCCACACCGGCGGGACGTGCCCGGTCTCCAGCTGGAACGACAGCCCCGCGCTGCCGTCGTCCGGGCGCAGCGTCACCCACTCCGGTTCGTCGGTGCGGATCGGCCAGCCGAGGAGCTTCGAATAGAACTCGGCGAGCGCACGGGGTTCCGGGGTGCCGAGCACGGTGGAGGTCAGCCTCATGATCGGACTGGTACCCGCGTGGCAGGTTCTCTACCGCGGTCCGGAGGTTCCCGTGCTGAAGTAGGCGACCGGCGGGCCGACGTGCCGCCACGACGTCGTCGCGAACACCGCGGCTCCCGAGAGCGCGAGCAACGCGGTGACGACGGCCAGGCTGGCGCCGATCCGGGCGAGCCCCGGCTGGGTGCGTGCGCCGGCGCAGACGCCGAAGACGAGTGCCAGCACGCTGATCGGCAGCAGGGCGAACCACAGCGCGCCGAGGACCAGCACGAACGCCTGCGTGACCCAGGAGAACACCCACGCGGACACGATCTCCGGCCGGACGATCAGCCAGGCCGCCCAGGTCGCGACCGCGAGCGTCAGTCCTGCCGCGCCGATCGCGAGCGACGCGATCGCCAGCCCGCGGCCGGGCCGGGTCGTGGTTTCCTCCGCCTCGAGCTCTGGTTCCCCCATGCCGGAAACATCCCCTCGGGGAGGGCGCGCGTTACCGGAATACCTCGGCATCACGTGAGTTGGTTCCTGGCGTCGACGTCACCGACAGAACCGAGGGAGCTGCCATGTCGTCCGAGCACGTCCAGGGGACCGTCGCCGACGGGTTCGAGTCCGTGCGGGAAGAGTTCGCCGCCGTCGCGACCGAGGAAGGCGGCGACTACGCCGCTCAGCTCGTCGCGCACGTCGGCGGCGAGCGGGTCGTCGACCTGTGGACCGGGCCTGGCTTCACCGGAGACTCGCTGACCGGCGTGTTCTCCTCGACCAAGGGGGCCGCGCACCTGGTGGTCGCGCTGCTCGTCCAGGACGGCGTGCTCGACCTCGACCAGCGGGTCGCCCACTACTGGCCGGAGTTCGGCGCCGCCGGCAAGAGCGGGATCACCCTGCGGGAGCTGCTCGCGCACCGGGCCGGTGTCGTGGGCGCCGACGACGGGTTCACCGGCGACGAGATCGCCGACGACCGCGTCATCGCCGAGCGGCTCGCCCCGCAGCGGCCGTACTGGCGGCCGGGCACCGCGTTCGGTTACCACGCGCTGGTGATCGGCGCGCTGACCGGCGAGGTCGTCCGGCGCGTGACCGGCCGCAGCATCCAGGAGCACTACGAGGAACGCGTCCGGAAGCCGTTCGGCCTGGACTTCTACCTGGGGCTGCCCGAGGAACTGGAGCCGCGCTTCCTGACCACGCTGCCGATGCTGCCGACGCCCGAGCAGCAGGCGGAGCTGGCGGCGAACGCGACCGGGCCGGACAGCATCACGGGCATCGCGTTCAACCGCAACCACCCGAAGGCACCCGAACTCTGGGAGCTGCCGAACCGCAAGCTGGTCCGGCAGCTGAGCCCGGCTTCGGTGGGCGGCGTGGCGTCGGCGCGCGGCCTGGCCGGCCTGTACGCCGCGGCGATCAGCGGGCCGGAGCCGCTCCTGCTTCCGGAGACCGCGGCCGAGTTCGCGCAGCTCCATTCGATCGGCGATGACGTCGCCACGCGCAACCGCAACGCGTTCGGCCTGGGCTTCGCGATCGTCTCGGACAATTACCCGGTCCTGAGCCAGGGCGCCATCGGTCACAGTGGCGCGGCCGGCTCGCAGGCGTTCGCCGACCCGCGCAGCGGCCTCGCGTACGGCTACAACCGCCGCCGGTGCGCTTTCCCGGGCGGAGCCGCGCCGGAAAACGTGCGTCTGGTCCGCGCGCTCCACGCGGCGGCGACGGCCTAGCCGTCCACTGAGGACATTCCGGTGCGGACCGGCGGCCGGCGGTCACGTTCCGTACCCGGAGCAACACGTGCCTGCCGGTGGTCCGGAAAAGGGTTCCACCAGGGTGGGATGCACGTCCGTATTGGACGTCGTTACAGACTTCACTCTTTAGGACGTTCCGATCGAGACATCTCGCCTGCTCACGCACCATGGACTGACTTTCCGTAGCGAAAACTCTCCCGATCATTGCTCTGATGTGAAACTATTGGGCCGTTCGCGGGGAGAGGGCCTCGCGACAGGGGACTCACCGTCACGGCAGCGTCCCCATGAAGATCCCCAGGGGAGAGGAGATCGACCATGTCGACGCCCACGGATGTCAAGCCGGAAGAAGCTCCGGAGCCGGTCGAGCCGACCGGCCCGACGGTCCAGTGGACCGACTCGGACGGCAAGCTCCACACCGAGCACCCGGTCCACACCGAGTGCGTGGGTGGCTGCTACCAGAAGGTCACGGCCTGATAGCGAGCCGCCTGGCCGAGGCCCGCCTGCTGATCTTTGACCGGTAGGCGGGCTTCTTTCTGCCATCGGCTGTGCTGTCATAAGAGGGTGCCTGTGACGAACCTGGACCCCCCGGAAGTCATCGAGTCGGTCCGCGCCCTCCAGCAAGCCGCCGCCGATGCGTCGTGCCTCGGGCGTTTCCACCAGGGGGTCAAGCACCTGCGGCGGGGTATGAGCCTGCTGGACTCGATCCACCCGGTCGCCGACGAGCACCGCACCGACTGGCTGGTCACGCGGATCAAGGTGGCCAGCACCCTGGCCGGGATGTCGTCGGAGCTCACGGGAGACGTCGCGGCCGGGCTGGCCGGCCTGGACGACGTGCGGCTGCTCATCAACGCCGTGGCCGACCCGGTCCTGCGCGCCGACCTGAACGGAACGTTGGACCACAACTACGCCATGCGCCTCATGACGGTCGGGCGCAACGAGGAGAGTCTCGCCTCCTTCGACGCCTCGCTCGAGCACAAGGAATTCCTGCTCACCCAGCTGGGCGATCCGACGCCACAGATGCGCGGATTCGTCGTAACGCTCTATTCGCGCGGCTGGGTGCACACCAAGCTCGGCAACGTGAGCCAGGCCCGCGCGGACCTGAACCGGGCTCTGGAGCTGTCGGAGAAATACGAATTAAGGGGACAGGCCGCCGATGTCCGCCGCATCCTCGGGACGTTGTCGCTGCGGACCGGCGACGTGCCGGAGGCGCTGCGGCTCTACCAGGAGAGCGAGCGGGTGTACCGCGCGCTGGATCTCGAGGCCCCGGCCCTCCTGTCGATGGAACAGGCGCAGGCCCTGCTGACCGCCGGGCTGGCCGACGAGGCGGGCAGCCACCTCGACGACCTGATCGCCCGGATGACCGCCGAGCCCAGCATCGCCAGCCACCTCGGTGCCGCGGAGCTGCTGCGCGCCTCGGCCGCGCTGCTGAACGACGAAATCGAATTCGCCCGCCAGACGGCCGCTTCCGCTCGCCGGCTCCTGCTGCGGGTGGGCTGCCAGACCTGTGTGGCCAATGCGGCCGTCCTCGGTCTGCAGGCCGACGTGCGCGAGGCGGTGGCGAGCGGGACGCTGCCCCCGGGACTGCCGGTGCGCGCCTTGCGGACCGCGGACAAGATGCAGCTTCCCCGCCTGGCCGAGCAGGCCGCCACCGCGCGGATGCTCGCCGTCCGGCTGGACATCCGGCGCGGCAACCTCAAGCGTGCCGTCGAGACTCTGCAGAAGGTCCCGCGCCCCGGGCAGCTCACGCCCATCGACTACCGGATGCTGCGGCGGCTCTGCCGGGCCGAACTCGCCGTGGCGCAGGGCGACCGGGCCAAGGCGCTCACCGAGATCCGGTCCGGGCTCACCGAACTGGACGCCGTGCGGGATCGGATGGGCGGGCTCGATCTCGTCTCCGGGACCGCTCTGCACGGGCAGGAACTCGCCGATCTCGCCGTCAAGCTGGTGCTCGAGCGCCACGATGCCCGGCGGCTGTTCGTCTGGCTCGAACGGACCCGGGCGCAGACCTACCGCTACGAACCGCTCTCCGCCGGGACCGATCCCGAACTCGCCGCGCGCGTGGCCGAGGTCCGCGGGCTCGGGCAGGCCATCCAGGAGGCCCAGCACGACGGCCACCCCGTCGCCGGCCTGCGGGCGAAGTACAACGAACGGCTGCGGGAAGCCCAGCGGCTCGGCTGGCACACCGGGCGGTGGGGCCGGCCGCGGCCCGTTGCCGGGCTCGCCGAGGTCATTGCGCGGCTCGGTGAGCGGGCGTTGATCAGCTTCGCCGCTTCCGGGGACGACCTCGTCGCGGTCGTGCTGGCCGGGGGTGAGTGCCGGCTCGTGCGGCTCGGGTCCGCCGGGTCCGCCGCCGAGTCCGCGCGCGTGCTGAACGTCGACCTCGATGCCCTTGCTCCCGACAACCTGCCCGAACGGCTGGCCGAGGTCGTCATGGCCTCCGCGCACAAGCAGGCCGACAAGCTCGACACGCAGCTGATCCAGCCCCTGGCCGGCCTCATCGGCGAGCGCGAGCTGGTCATCGTCCCGACCGGGCCGCTCTACGCCGTGCCGTGGGGCGTGCTGCCCGGGCTGCTCGGGCGGCCGACCGTCGTCGCGCCGTCGGCGACCGCCTGGCTGGCCGCCGAGCTGACGAAGTCGTCGCGCGCCCGCAAGATCGTGCTCGTCCGCGGGCCCGGGCTGGCCGGCGCCCGTGGTGAGCTCGAGAAGCTCACCACGCACTACCGCACCGCGACGACGATGACCGGCGCCCAGGCCACCGTGAAGTCCGTGCTGCGCGCGATGGACGGCGCCAAGCTCGCGCACTTCGCCGCGCACGGCGCGCACGAGCCGGAAAACGCGCTGTTCTCCCGGCTCGAACTCGCCGACGGCGCGCTGTTCGGCCACGAGATGGCCGGGCTGCGGCAGCCGCCGCGGCAGGTCGTGTTCGCCGCGTGCGAGCTCGCGATGAACCGGATCCGGCCCGGCGACGAAGCCCTCGGCTTCGCCAGCGCGCTGCTGGCCAGCGGCTCCCGGACGGTGATCGCGCCGCTGTCGCGCGTCGGCGACCTCGCCTCGGCCGCCGCGATGGACGACTACTACCGCGCGCTGGCCGTCCGGGAGAGCCCGGCGCTGGCGCTGGCCGACGCGATCGCCGTCGACCCGTTCCGCCGCCCGTTCGTCTGCCTCGGCGCCGGCTAGGACAGCTGAGCGGGCGGCGGACCACACCAGCCGCGGGTCGGTCTGGGCGAAGCTGGGCCGGCGTCGTCCGCGACGCCACGCAGCAGCTCCACCCGTTCCAGCAGCTCCGGCAGGAGCAACGGCCGGCTGGGCGGCGGCCCGGCCGCGCGCGAACCCGCCGGGATCCGGCCATCCCGGTACTTGCCGGCCAGCACGCCCTGAGCGAGGGACACCGAGGCGAACTGCCGGACGCCGATCCGCGCCGCCCACCGGCATCACCTGCGCCACGGGCACCCGCCACAGCATCGAGTAGTGCGGCTGGTTGGCGATCAGCGGCACGTTGTACCGCGCCGCGGCTTCGTGGGCCTGTAGGAGCTGCTCGGCCGTCCACTCCGACGTCCCGGCGTACCGGATCTTCCCCTGCCGCACCAGATCCGAGAGCGCGAGGAACGTCTCCGCGACCGGGGTGCGGTAGTGCCGGCCGGTGGTTCCGGTGTCGTACGTCGGGCCCGCCTTGGCCGCCAGTGCGGGCGAATGGTCCGGTGTGGACGGACGCCCCTTGGTCGTGGTGACGCTGGGAACGGCGAACGCGGCGGCCGGCGTGCGGTTCCTGGCCGAGAGCGTCGACGCGCTGGCCGGGATGCCGTCCGTGCGGGGGCTGGTGGTGGCCCCGATCCGCGACGACCAGTCGATGCTGGCCCAGCAGGTGGTCGCGGCCTCGGCGGGGGTGCGGCTGCGGTTCGACCGCGCGAAGGCGGCCGACATCCGCGAGGCGATCGAATCGGCGGGTCAGTACCGCCTCGGCGCCGAGAAGATCCGCGACTCGTTCGAAGCGGCGGGTGGAGCGGAAGAGGCCGCGACGAGGCTGGAGTCGCTGGGTTAGGTGCGGCGCCGGAAGGTGCGGGCGGCCAGCGTGGCGCCCGCCACCGCGGCCACCGCGGCGATGATCAGGGCCGTCAGGAGCGACCAGCCGAGCGGGCGGGCCAAAGCCAGCGCGCGGGTTGCGTCGATCGCGTAGGTCAGCGGGTTGACCGCCGAAACCGCGCGGACCCACGCCGGCATCGTGTCCAGAGGCATGTACGCGCTCGATGAGAACATCAGCGGGAACATCACCACGAACGACGCCGCCTGGAGCGTTTCCGCCTTGCGCAGCCACGTCGTGATCGCCACGAACACCCAGCTCAGGCACCAGCCGACGACCAGCGTCAGCACCAGGGCCAACGCCAGGCCGACCAGGCCGCCCGCCGGGCGGAAGCCCAGGAAGACCACGCTGGCCACGGCCGTCACCGCCAGCTGGACACCCAGCCGCGCGGCATCCGCCAGGGTGCGGGCCACCAGTACGGAAAACAGGGAGATCGGCAGGCAGCGCAGCCGTCCGGTGAAGCCGCCGTAGATCTCCGCCAGCAGGCCCGCGCCCGAGCTCATCGCCGTCGTCATGGCGATGTTGACCAGCGTCGCCGGCACCAGGAAGTTCACGTAACCCTGGTACGCCGCGACGCCCGGCAGCGCGCCGACGCCGCTGAACACCTGGCTGAACAGCAACAGCAGCACCACCGGCTGCAGCAGGCCGAAGAAGACCAGCCGGCGGTCGCCGAACGCCGTCCGCGAGGAACGGGCCGTCAACACGCGGACCTGCGTCCAGAAGCCGGATTCCGGCCAGGCCGTGGGGTCGCCGAGTGCGGCGACCGCCGCGCGATGCCGGCTCTGTGTCATCCAAAACTGGCTCACGACGCCGTCCGGTGCAGCGAAAGGTAGACGTCGTCGAGGGTCGGCTCGGTCACCGTCAAATCCCGCAGCGGCGCGCCCGCCGCGTCGAGCGCGCGGACCACCACCGGGATGTCGCCCGGGCCGGACAGCGGCACGGTCAGCACCAGCCCGGCGCGGCCGGCCGCGAAACCCAGGCGCGACAACGCGTCTGCCGCGCGCCACAACGCCAGTTCGGTGCCGAACGTGAGGGTCGCCGTCCGGGTGCCGAGCCGGGCCTTCAGCTGCGCCGGCGTTCCCGACACGGTGATGTGCCCGAGGCCGAGGACGACGACGTGGTCGGCCAGCCGGTCGGCTTCCTCGAGGTACTGGGTGGTGAGCACGACGGTGGTGCCGCGCGCCGCGAGGCCCTCGACGGTCGTCCACAACCCGGCCCGGCTCACCGGGTCGAGGCCGGTGGTCGGCTCGTCGAGGAAGAGCACCTGCGGCGCGCCGACCAGGCCCGCGGCCAGGTCCAGCCGGCGGCGCATCCCGCCGGAATACGTCCCGGCCGGGCGGTCGGCCGCGTCTTCGAGACCGAAGGCGGCGATCAGTTCGGTGGCCCGGGCGAGCGCCTGCCGCGGTCTCGCGCCCAGCAGCCGGGCGATCAGCACGAGGTTCCCGCGGCCGGACAGGGCGTCGTCGACCGCGGCGAACTGCCCGGTCACCCCGATCCGCCGCCGGACCGCGCAGCCGCGCTGCACGACGTCGTAGCCGCAGACGCGGGCGGTGCCCGCACTCGGCCGGACGCGCGTGCTGAGGATGTCGATCAAGGTGGTCTTCCCGGCGCCGTTGTGGCCGAGGACCGCCAGCACCGCGCCGCGGACGACGGTGAGGCTGATCCCGGCGAGCGCGGTGACTTCGCCGTACTGTTTCGCGAGGTCCGTCACGGCGATGACCGGCTGGGGCATGGCCGCTCCTTTCCTGCCTGGGAAAAAGGTATCGGGACCGGGCCGTCGCGATCAAGAAGATCGCCGCCATTCGCCGGGCGCGTGACAGTTTTCGCGGAATCGGATCGTACCCGCGTGATAAGGGCTGACCTGCGTGACTCTTCCGAGGTGAGGCGATCTCCTGTGTGTGACAAAGAATCGCAGGCGGCTTGTTCGCCCGGAAACACGGAGGTAGCTTTGCCGAAATTCCCCCATTTCCCGAGGTGACGACCCGTGAAGTTTTCGTGGAAGTCGAGAAAGCCCGCTTTCGGTCTCGCCGCCGTGACCACCGCGGCGGTTGCGGCGGCCGTCGCGCTCGTCGGGGCGGGCCCGAGCCAGGCCGCGCCGGTGAGCCTGACGATCAACTACAACTGCCCGTTCCCGCTGATCGGCGACCAGGTGCTGTCGGTGAAGATCGACACCAACCTGCCGGACAACGCCGTCGCGGGTGCCTCGTCGACCCCGATCACCTTCGACGTCGACGTCACCGTGCCGGAGACCGCCACCGAGGGCCTCGCCCTGGTCGGCGCCACTTCGCTGGACGGCTCGGCGAAGGCGGCAGCCGTGCTCAAGTACCCGGTGGACAAGACGCTGAACCTGAACCTGCCGCTGACGATCGCTTCGACGCCGGTGCCGCCGTCGGGCGCGTTCCACGTCAAGAGCAGCGGCAAGGCGCCGGCGGTGACGTTCCCCAGCCCCGGCACGGCGTCGGTGACGGTCGGGAACTTCAGCACCACGATGACCCCGCGCACCGCGGACGGCCAGCCGACCGACCTCGGCACGTTCACGTCCGACTGCGTCGCGGTCCCGGGTCAGAACCAGCAGCTGGGCAGGTTCGAGATCAAGCCGGCGGGCGGCACGACGACGCCCACCACCCCGACCACGCCCACCACCCCGACCACGCCCACGACGCCGACCACCCCGACGACGGAACCGACGACCCCGACCACTGAGCCGACGACTCCGACCACTCCGACGACGGAACCCACCACCCCGACCACCGAACCCACGACTCCGACAACGGAACCGACGACTCCCACCACGGAGCCCACCACCCCGACCACGGAACCGACGACGCCGACCACTCCCACAACGCCGACCACCCAGCCCACGACCCCGACCACCCAGCCGACGAACCCGCCGGGTGGCATCGAGGTCAAGTACTCCGTGCAGGGCAAGTCGGTCCTCAAGCAGCTGCGCGCCACGCTGCCCCTCGGCCCCGGCACCCTGGACGCGAAACTCGACGCGGCGTCCGGCAAGTTCGGTGCCCAGCTCGCGCTGCCGAAGTCGGACGTGAACTTCCGCGTCTTCGGCTTCATCCCGGCGTCCGCGACGGTGAAGCTCGACCCGGTCGGCGCGATCGACGGCACGCTCACCGCCGGTGCGGTCAAGGCGAACGCCCGGATGGACGTGCAGCTCACCAAGGTCCGCGTGTTCGGCTTCCCGATCCTGTCGTCGAAGTCGTGCCACACGGTGAAGCCCGCCGACGTGCCGCTGACCTCGGCGCCCGGTTTCGACCCGCTCAAGGGCGGCAAGCTGACCGCGACCTACGACATCCCGCGGTTCACCGGCTGCGGCTTCCTGACCGGGCTGATCACCGGCATCACCTCCGGCCCGGGCAACAAGCTGGACGTCACCCTCACCAAGAAGTGAACTCGATGACCCTGACCCGATTTGCACTGCCGCTCGTGCTGGCAGTGGCCGCGTTCTCGCTCGGCGCCGCGGAAGCCGCGCCGGGCGAGCCCGTGCCCAGCCAAAACGCCCCGGCCACGCAGATCCCGTTCGGGTTCACCCTCGGGGACGCGCAGCAGCCGACCACGAGCCACGTGGCCAAGCTCGGCTCCGACATCGCCTTCCCGCCGGGCACCTTCGACGGCGCACTGGGCGGCCTCACCAGCACCGTGCCGATCACCGGGAAGCTGGCCATCCCGCCCACCGACGGCTACTTCGTCGCGTTCCGGTTCATGGCCACCACCGGCCGGGTCGAGATCGTCCCGGACGGCGATGCTTCGGGAACGGCCACCGTGCACACGGGCAAGGACAAGGACTGCAAGGCCACCCAGACCAACATCTGCGCCGACACGGACCTGACCGCGAAGGTGTTCATCAAGCTCTCGGACGTCAAAGTGGATGGACGGCCCCTCGACGTCGGCCCGGACTGCCGGACGGCCCAGCCAGCGGCGGTCACCATCAAGGCGCTGGTCCCGATTTCGCTGCCGGCGTCGCCGGTGAAGGTGACGTCGACCTTCACCACACCCGCGTTCGGCGGGTGCGTCGGGCACGAGGACGTCAGCCGCCTGCTCACCGGCCTGGTTTCGGGACCGGGCAACACCTTCGTCTCGAACCTCACGCTGCGCTGCTTCAGCACCGGGTGCAAGCAGCCATGACGACCTTCCTCAGCGAAGCGCCGCAGAAGGCCGCGAACGGCCTGCGCGAGTTCGGCCGGATGTGCGCGATGGGCCTCGACGTCCTGCTCGCCATGCTCCGCCGCCCGTACCAGGTGCGGGAGTTCGTCCTGCAGTTCTGGTTCATCGCCAGCGTCTCCATCACGCCGGCGATCCTGGTCTCCATCCCGTTCGGCGCGGTCATTTCGCTGCAGCTCGGCTCGCTCACCAGCCAGATCGGCGCCCAGCAGTTCAACGGCGCGGCGAGCGTGCTGGCCGTCGTGCAGCAGGCCAGCCCGATCGTGACGACGCTGATCATCGCCGGCGCGGGCGGCAGCGCCATCTGCGCCGATCTCGGCGCGCGCAGCATCCGCGAGGAGATCGCCGCGATGGAGGTGCTCGGCGTCTCGCCGATCCACCGGCTGGTCGTGCCGCGCGTGCAGGCCGCCGTCGGGGTGTCCGTGCTGCTGAACGGCCTGGTCAGCGTGGTCGGCGTGCTCGGCGGCTACTTCTTCGGCGTGATCATCCAGGGCGGCACCCCGGGCGCCTACCTGGCCAGCTTCAACGCCCTCGCGCAGCTGCCCGACCTCGTCGTCAGCTCGATCAAAGCCGTCATCTTCGGCTACCTCGCCGGGGTCGTCGCGGCCTACCGCGGTCTCAACCCGAAGGGCGGCCCCAAGGGCGTCGGCGACGTCGTCAACCAGTCCGTCGTCATCACGTTCCTGCTGCTGTTCTTCGTCAACACCGTGCTCACCGCGCTGTACCTGCAGCTGGTCCCGGCGAAGGGAACCTGAGTGGCCATCCTCGGCAAACCCGGCGACCGGCTGTTCGACCTCGGCGACCAGCTGCTGTTCTACGTCCGCGCGCTCGCCGCCGTCCCGCTCGCCGTGACGCGCTACTTCCGCGAAGTCGTGCGGCTGCTGGCCGAAGTGACGTTCGGCAGCGGCGCCCTCGCGGTGATCGGCGGCACGATCGGCGTGATGGTCGGCCTGTGCGTGTTCACCGGCGTCACCGTGGGACTGCAGGGCTTCAGCGCGCTGAACCAGATCAACATCTCGGCGATGACCGGCTTCCTGACGGCGTACTTCAACACGCGCGAGATCGCGCCGCTCGTCGCCGGGCTCGCACTTTCGTCCACTGTGGGCAGTGGCTTCACCGCCCAGCTGGGCGCGATGCGGATCTCCGAAGAGATCGACGCCCTCGAAGTGATGGCCGTGCGGAGCATGCCGTACCTGGTCACCACCCGGATCGTCGCCGGGTTCATCGCCATCATCCCGCTCTACGTGATCGGCCTGCTGATCTCCTACCTCGGCTCGCGGCTCACCACAGTCGTCTTCTTCGGACAGTCCGGTGGCACCTACGACCACTACTTCACGTTGTTCCTGCCGCCCGGTGACGTGCTGTGGTCGTTCGGCAAAGTGCTGGTCTTCAGCGTCGGCGTGATCCTGACGCACTGCTTCTACGGCTACCGCGCCAGTGGCGGCCCGGCCGGGGTCGGCGTCGCGGTCGGGCGGGCCGTGCGGACGTCGATCGTGCTGATCAGCGTGCTCGACCTGTTCCTTTCGCTGGCCATCTGGGGTGCGACGACCACGGTGAAGGTGTCCGGATGAGCCGGTTCCGCACGCAGCTCGCCGGGGTCGCCTTCCTCGGCGTGCTGGTCCTGCTCGGCTGGCTCGCGGTGGCCATCTACGACAAGGACTTCGACGACGCCGAGCTGGTGACGCTGCGGGCCGACCGCGTCGGCAACCAGCTCGCGCCGACCGCGGAGGTCAAGGTCAAGGGCGTCCCGTTCGGCGAGGTCCGGGCGGTGCGCAGCACGCGCGCCGGCGCCGAGATCGACCTCGCCCTCGAACCGGCCAAGATCGGGCTGCTGCCGGGGAACGTGTCCGCCCGGCTGCTGCCGAAGACGGTGTTCGGCGAGCGGTACGTCAACCTCGTGCTGCCGGACAGTCCACAAGGGAAGCTTCGCGCCGGAGACGTCATCGCGCAGGACCGCTCCACCAACGCCATCGAGCTGGAACGCGTGCTCGGCGACTTGCTGCCGCTGCTGCGCGCGGTCCAGCCGCAGAAGCTGAACAGCTCGCTCGGCGCGATCTCGCAGGCCCTCGACCACCGCGGCAAGCCACTGGGCGACAGCTTCGTCCAGCTGCAGGACCTCCTCGGGCAGCTGAACCCGCTGATGCCGCAGTTCAAGGCCGACGTCACCGCACTGGCGGACGCGGCCGACGTCTACACGGGAGCCGCGCCGGACATCCTGCAGGCGCTGAGCGATCTGTCGACGACCGCGAAGACCATCGTGGACACCCGCGCCGACCTCGACAACCTGTACACGAGCGTGACCAGCGCCACCGGGCACCTGAACGAGTTCCTGCGGAAGAACAAGGACAACCTCATCGGCGTCTCGGCGGCGAGCCGGCCGACGCTGGAACTGCTGTCGCGCTATTCGCCGGAGTTCCCGTGCCTGTTCGACGCGGTCAACCGGCTCAAGCCGCTGATGGAGAAGGCCCTCGGCAAGGGCACGAACGAGCCGGGCCTGCACGTGACGCTCACCGTCCAGGACGCGCGCGAGAAGTACGTCCCCGGCCGGGACACCCCGCGGTTCGACGCGACCGGCGGGCCGAAGTGCTACGGCGGCGGAGCGGCGGCTGCCGCCGATGGTGACCTGGGGCCCGCGAACTCGCCGAGTGAGCGGCAGCTCGTCGCCGAGCTCCTGCGGCCGGCGCTGGGTGACGTGCCGGACTGGGCCAGTGTCCTCATCGGACCGGCGCTGCGCGGGACGGAGGTGACCGTCCGATGAGGAGCGTCGCCGGACCCGACGTCAAGGGCCTGATCTTCTTCCTGGTCACCGCGGCCGCGACCGCCGTGCTCGCGGTCACGATCGCCAACTCGAACGTCGGGGCGACGATCGGCTACACCGCCCGGTTCACCGACGCGACGTCGGTCAACCGCGGTGACGAGGTCCGGATGGCCGGCGTCCGGATCGGGCAGGTCGACTCGGTGCGGGTCGTCGAACACCGCCTCGCCGACGTCGGGTTCTCGGTCGGGCGCACGCACCGGCTCACCGCGTCGGCCTCGGTCACCATCCGCTACCGCAACCTCGTCGGGCAGCGGTACCTCTCGGTCGACCCCGGCGCCACCGACACGTCCTCGACGCTGGCCGAAGGCGCGCAGATCCCGCTGGAAAAGACCAAGCCGGCGCTCGACCTCACCGCGCTGTTCAACGGCTTCAAGCCGCTCTTCCAGGCGCTGTCGCCGAACGACGTCAACCAGCTGTCGTTCGAGATCATCCAGGTCCTGCAGGGGGAGGGCAGCACGATCGACAGCCTGCTGCGGCACACGGCGTCGCTGACCTCCACCCTCGCCGGCAAGGACGCGCTGATCGGCCAGGTGATCGGCAACCTCAACACGGTGCTCGACACGCTGAACGCCCAGGGCGACCAGTTCGACACGCTCGTCGACACCACCGCCCAGCTGGTCACCGGCCTCGCCGCCGACGCCCGGCCGATCGGCCAGGCCATCGGCGGCCTCGGCGAGCTGACCACGGCGACCGCCGGGCTGCTCGAGCAGGGCCGGCAGCCGCTCAAGGACAGCGTCGCCGCGCTCGGCGACCTGTCGAAGAACCTGGCCGACAACACCCCGGTGTTCCAGCAGTTCCTCGACAACCTGCCGAAGAAGCTCGACCGGATCGGCACGCTCTTCTCCTACGGCTCGTGGGCGAACTTCTACCTGTGCGCGGTGAAGACCGACGCGAAACCGGCGCCGGGCGGCCCCCCACCCGGCATTCCCGTGACGGCTGCGAGGTGCCGGTGAAGCCGTTCCGCAGCCGCAACCCGATCGCCGTCGGCGCGGTGACCGCGCTGGTCATGGCGCTGATCGGCGGCGCCACGTTCTTTTCCGACGACCTGCCGGTCATCGGCGGCGGCACCACCTACCGGGCCGAGTTCCACGAGGCCGCCGGGCTGAGGCCGAACGACGAGGTCCGCGTCGCCGGGGTGAAGGTCGGCGAGGTCACCGACGTCCGGCTGGCCGGCGACCACGTCGAGGTGCTGTTCCGGGTTCGCGAAACCTGGGTCGGCGACCGGACCACGGCGGCGATCAAGATCAAGACCCTGCTCGGGCAGAAGAACCTCGTGCTCGACCCGGTCGGCAACGGGGAGCTGAACCCCGATCAGCCGATCCCCGCCGAACGCACGAGCTCGCCCTACGACGTCACCGCGGTCTTCAACGACCTGGCGAGCACGGTCGGGGCGATCGACACCGACCAGCTCGCGCAGGCGTTCCGGGTGCTGTCTGACACGCTCGGCGCGTCGGCCCCCAGCGACGTCAAGACGGCGTTCACCGGGATCGCCGCCCTGTCGCAAACGCTGGCCTCCCGCGACGACGAGCTGGTCAAGCTGTTCCAGAACACCAACCAGGTGTCGAAGACGCTCGGGGAGCGCTCCGACCAGATCCAGGCCCTGATCCGCGACGGCAACACGCTGCTCACCGAGCTCAACGCCCGCAAGGACGCCATCGCGAAGCTGTTCACCGGCATCAAGAACCTCGCGATCCAGCTGCGTGGGCTCGTCGCGGAAAACCAGAAAACCCTGGGGCCGGCGCTCGACCAGCTCGACCGCGTGGCCGGGGTGCTCCAGCGCAACCAGGGAAAGCTGGAGGACAGCCTCCGCCTGGCCGGCCCGTTCTACCGGCTGCTCGGCAACGCCGTCGGCAACGGCCGGTGGATCGACACCTACATCTGCGGCCTGATCCCGACCGGCACCACGCCGGGCAGCTGCCAGCCGCCGAAGAACGGGGGACGCTGATGGCGCACCACCTCGCCGACCTGGGCGCTCAGGCGCGCCGACGGACGCGGCTGCGGGCTCTCACCCTCGGCGTCGTCCTCGCGCTCATGGTCTCGGCCGCGTGGCCGATCGCGACCGCCCCGCGTGAGCGGACCCTGACCGCGTACTTCGCCGCCGCCGTCGGTATCTATCCCGACTCCGACGTCCGCGTCCTCGGCGTCGCCATCGGCTCGGTGTCCAAAGTGGAGCCTAACGGCACCGACGTCAAGGTGACCATGACGCTGCGGCCCGGCGTGCCGCTGCCCGCGGACGCCGGGGCCGTCGTCATCACGCCGAGCCTGGTCGCCGACCGGTACGTGCAGCTCACGCCCGTCTACCGCGGCGGGCCGCAGCTGGCCGGCGGCGCGTCGATCCCTCGCGAGCGCACCGCGACGCCGGTCGAGGTCGACGACCTGCTGCACAGCCTCAACCAGCTGATGTCCGCGCTCGGACCGCAGGGCGCCAACAAGGACGGCGCGGTCAGCGACGTCCTGACCCGCTCGGCGGACTACCTGAACGGCACGGGAAAGACCATCGGCACGGCGATCAAAAACCTCGGCGAGTTCGCCCGCACGGCGAGCGACTCGAAGGACGACCTGTTCAATTCGGTGGACAACATCAGCAAGTTCACCGCGATGCTCGCGGCCAACGACGGCCAGGTCAAGCAGGCCATCTCGCAGATCGCGTCGCTCAGCAAGGTACTGGCCGACCAGCGAGACCAGTTCTCCGGCGCGCTGACCGAACTGACCCAGGCGCTGAGCGTCGTGCAGGGGTTCATCAAGGACAACCGCGGCAAGGTCCAGTCCGATGTGGACAAGCTGGCCGACGTCACGAAGGTGCTCGTGAACCAGAAGGACTCCCTCGCCGAGGCGCTCGACGCGGCCCCGAACGCCCTGACGAACCTCCTGGGTGCCTACGACCAGGCGAACGGGACCATCGACGGCCGCGGCAACCTCCTCGAATTCGCGGAGCCGAAATGAAGTCCCTGGTCAAGCTCACCGCCGTGGTGACGCTCGCGCTGGTCACCACCGGCTGCGGCAGCGGGGTGAGCGTCTACGACATCCCGCTGCCCGGCGGCGCCGCGCTCGGCGACCACCCGATCCACGTGACCGCGAGCTTCACGAACGTGCTGGACCTGGTGCCGCAGTCCGGGGTCAAGGTCAACGACGTCCCGGTCGGCCAGGTCGTTCGGGTCGAGCTGGCCCCCGACGGGCACAGCGCGGTCGTCGACCTGCTGCTCAACGGCGACGTCGACCTGCCGGGCAACGCCGTCGCCCGGCTGCGGCAGGCCAGCATCCTCGGCGAGAAGTTCGTCGAACTCGCTCCGCCGGACGACGCGACGCCGTCGGGCCGGCTCCTCGACGGCGCGGCCATCCCGCTCGATCGTTCGACGTTGACGCCCGAGATCGAGGAGGTCTTCGGGGCGCTGTCGCTGCTGCTCAACGGCGGCGGCGTCGCGCAGGTCCAGAACATCAGCCACGAGCTGAACGACGCCCTCGGCGGCAAGGAAACCGCGGCCCGCTCACTCTTGTCCAATTTGGACACCTTTGTGCAAGGGCTCGACGAGCACCGGAACGAGATCACCAGGGCCATCGAGAGCGTCAACAAGCTGGCGGCCACGCTGAACGCGCACACCGACCGGGTCACGACCACGCTGAACGGCCTCACGCCCGGCATCGGCGTCCTCAACCAGCAGCGGGAAGCACTGGTCGGGATGCTCAAGTCGCTGGACGGGCTGACGTCGGTCGCCGTGGACACGGTGAATCGCAGCAAAGACGACCTGGTCGCCGACCTGCGCGCGCTGGAACCGCTGCTGCGGCGGCTGGCCGATGCCGGCGACAAGCTGCCCAAGGCGATGGAGATGATCTTCACCTTCCCGTTCCCGGACGCCGCCCTGGACACGATCCGCGGCGACTACCTCAACGGCTTCCTCGCGGCGGGCCACTGATGCTGACCCGGTTCGTGCGCGTGCAGGTGACGCTCTTCGTCGTCATCGCCGTCGTCGGCGTCGCCTACGTCGGGGCCACCTACGCCGGCCTCGACAAGGTGTTCTTCGACCGCGGTTACACCGTCACCGCGCAGTTCCCGACCGGTGGCGGCATCTTCACCAACGCCGAGGTCACCTACCGCGGGGTGCCGATCGGCCGCGTCGGCGAGCTGCGGCTCACCCCGGCCGGGATGGAAGCCGACCTCGAGATCGACTCCGGGACCGCGCCCGTCCCGGCCGACACCGAAGCCGTCGTCGCCGACCGGTCGGCCGTCGGCGAGCAGTACGTCGACCTGCGGCCGCGCACCGACGGCGGGCCGAAGCTGCACGAGGGCTCGGTGATCACCCAGGCGGACACGAAGATCCCGCTGCCGGTCGACGTCGTTCTGTCTACTGTGGACTCATTCGCGAACTCGGTGCCGAAACCCGCGCTGCGCACGGTCGTCGACGAGCTGTACAACGCGACGTCCGACGCCGGCCCGGCGCTGGACCAGCTGGTCGGCCGCGGCATCGAGTTCGTGCAGGCGGCGAGCGCGCACGTCGCGCCGCTGACCCGGTTCGTCACCGACGCCCACACGGTTCTCGACACGCAGGTGCAGCAGGCCGGCGCGATCCGCGAGTTCGGCGCCAACGCGAAACTGCTGGCCTCGACGTTGAAGTCGTCCGACGGCGACCTACGCACGCTGATCCCGGCGGTCCCCGCGGCCGCGAACGAGGTCAGCGCGCTGATCCGCGACTCCGGCCCGAACCTGGGCGTGCTCCTGGCGAACCTGCTGACCACCGCGGACGTCCTGGAAGCTCGCCGGGACGGCCTGCGCCAGCTGCTGATCACCGCGCCGCAGGCGGTCGCTGCGGCCGGCGCGATCGTGCGGCCGGACGGCGTCCACATCGGACTATCGCTGACTTTCTTCGATCCACCACCGTGCACCACCGGGTACACGACGCCGTACCGCGACGGCCTCGACACGTCGGTCCGGCCACTGAACACGGCCGCGCGCTGTGCGCTGCCGAAGGGCGACCCGACGAACGTGCGGGGCTCGCAGAACGCACCGGGAGGACGGCCGTGAGGATTTTCGCTGCGCTGGCCGCGGTCTTGGCGACCGTCGCGGCCGGGTGGTCGGGGTTCACCTGGTGGCAGGCGGCGCACGACGACGGTGTCGCCCGCGCAGTCGTCCGGGAAGAAGCCTTGCAGGCGGGCCGGACGGCGGTCGCCGGGCTGACCACTTTGGACTACCGGCAGGCCGCGCCCGGGTACCAGCACTGGCTGGACCTTTCCGGTGGCGCGCTGCACGACGAGCTGGCGGCCGACCGGCAGGGCAGTCTCGACCGGATCGCGCAGGCGAAGACGGTCACGACCGGGAAGGTGACCGACGCTGCGGTGACCGAAGTGGACACCGGTGCAGGCACGGCGAAGCTGATCGCCGCGGTCGAACTGGTCGTGGCGCCCGACGGCGGGGACGCCGTGACCAAGCGCAACCGGTTCCAGGCCGACCTGACGCGCGGGCCGGGCGGCTGGCGCGTCACCGGCCTCGGGCAGGTTCCCGTGGGGGAGGCACCATGACGGTTCCGACGAAGAAGCGAATCGTGAAGGTCGCGGGACGGCACCACGAACCGGAACCCGCGCCGGATCCCGAGCCGCGTCGCCGAGCGCCACTGGTGCTCGCCGCGGTCGCCGTCGTGATGGCCGCGCTCGCCGGGTGGTTCACGCTCGAAGCGCGGAGCACGAACGCCGTCGTCGCGCACAACAGCGCGCTGTCCGACGTCGCCGGCACCGCGGACGCCGGAAAGCAGATCAGCGCCGCGCTCGGCACGGTGTTCTCCTACCGCTACGACGATCCGGCCAAGAGCGAACAGGCCGCGAAGGACGTCCTCACCGGGCCCGCGCTCGCGCAGTACGAACAGCTCTTCGGCCAGGTCCGCAAGCTGGCCGCCGAGCAGCGGCTCGTGGTCACCTCCACCGCCGTCGCGTCCGGGGTGAAGCTCCTGGACGGCGACCGCGCGGCGCTGCTGGTGTTCCTCGACCAGACCGGGACGAGAGGGGACGGGCAGCGCAGCACCGGCGCCGCCCAGCTGAGCGTCACGGCCGAGCGCGTCGCCGGGAAGTGGCGCGTCACCGGGATGTCCGCCGACTGAGAAAACCGAGGACACATGACCCTCTTCGAGCTGCGGGCGTGTTACGTCGTCGCGGAGGCAACCGCTCTGGTCGCTTGTGGACACCCGGTCGGCCGGCTGGTCGCGATCGTCGACCGCGACGGACGGCGAGTGCCCGCGCGGGTGTTCTGCGCTCTCGTCACCGGGGACGGCCGGTGGTGACCGGGCCGGCGGAGCGGGCGCTGTCGACGGGCCTCCCGTTCGCCACCTCGTCGTTCGAGGTGACCTGGCCCGAGGTGCCGCTGCCGCCGGTGGCGCCGTACGGGCCGGGCGCGTGGCTGCTGCTCACCGACGAGCACCCGGCGGCGCTCGGCCGGGCCGTCGCGCTGGCACTGGCGCTGGCCGCGGCGGGGGACGACGCGCTGTCGCTGCCGCGTGACGACCTCGACGAGCTGCCCGGGTTCCTGGCCGAACGGCCGGTGCGCGGCGTCGTCTTCCTCACCGGGTCGCCGTACGCCTACCACGATCCCGAGGCCGCGCAGGAGCTGCTGCTTTCGGTGCTGTCGGTGGTCGCCCGCCTCGGTTCCGGCGTGCGGTTCCACCTGGTCACGCAGGCGGCCGGCGAGCCGGGGCTGGTGTTCCTGCGCGGGCTGGTGCGGGTGCTCGCGGTCGAACGCCCGCAGCTGCGGGCCAGCCTGGTCGACTTCGACGCGCGGTCCGATGTGGACGTCCTGGTGCGCGAGCTGCGGTCGGACGCACCGGACGACGAAGTGCGCTGGCGGCACGACGTCCGGTACGCGGCGCGGCTGGCCCGGGTGCCGTTCGCCGTCGAGGTGGCGGCCGGGCCCGGGGCGTACGTGGTCACCGGCGGCCTCGGGCCCACGACCGCGCGGTGGCTGGCAGACACGGGCGCCACCCGGATAGTCCTTTGTGGACCACGCTCGGGCGCGTCCGACGCTGTGGTGATCCCCGGCGACATCGCCGAGCCCGGCGTCGCGGAGCGGCTGATCGCGGCCGCCACGGCGGACGGCCTCCCATTGCGCGGGATCGTGCACGCGGCAGGCGTCCTCACCGACGACCCGTCGGCCGGCTGGCGGCACGGCGTCCTGGGCGCGCGACGGCTGCACGAGGCGACCGCCGAAACTCCGCCGGACTGGTGGCTGCTGGGCACGTCGGCCACGGCCTTGGCGGGCGCCCCGGGCGAAACGTCCCGCGCCACGGCGGACGCCTGGCTGGAGGCCTTCGCCGCCTGGCGCCGCACCCGCGGTCTCCCCGCGACGATCGTCCAGCTCGGCACCGCCCGCCTCCCCGACCTCCCCCGCCCCTACTTCTCCACCCTCTGACCCGTGTCGTCCATCTGCGTACGCGTGTCGTCCGCCTGCGTACGCGTGTCGTCCATCCCGTACCGGACCGGAACGGACGACACGCGTACCTGGACGGACGACACGATGTCAGGGGAGGGTGGCGCGGAGGGCGAGGATCATCTCGAAGCGGTCGTCCGGGTTGCGGAGGTGGTCGGCGAAGAGGGTTTCCAGCTCCTGGGCGCGGGCGCGGACCGTCTGGGGGTGGATCGCGAGGCGGTCGGCGACCTCGCGGACGTTGCCGCACGTCTCCAGCCACGCGAGCAGCGTGGGGGCCAGGCGGTTGTACTGCTTCGGGGTCAACGCCGTCAGCGGGGCCAGGCGGCGGCGGGACACCTCCGTCACGAGGAACGGCTCCTTGCGCAGCCACAGCGTCGCGAGGTGGTCTTCACACCACGTCAGCGGCTCGTCCGGGAGGACGTCGGCCACGAGACGCAACGCCTCCTGCGCCGTCGCCAGCGACCGGCCCGCCTGGCGCGGCGGCACCGGCGGCCCGACCGCCGCCCGGTGGCCGGCCAAGGCCGCCGTCAGCGCGCGGCGGTCCTCGGGTGCCGGCAGCAGCAGCCGCGGGGTCCCGTCTTCGAGGTCCTCGAGCGCGTTCAGCCCGGTGACGTCGGCGGCCCCGTCGAGCGCCACCGCGACGAGCCGGTGCGGCAACGGCCACTCCGCCGCCGTCGCGGCTTCCTGCACCGTCCGTGACGGCGACGGCGGGTCGGCCAGCAACAGGTCCAGCAGCCGGCGGCGACGCCGTTCCAGTGCGCCGGCCGCCCGCGCCTGGGCCGCCGCGTGCCCCTCGATCGACAGCGCGGACAGCTCGTCGATGTAGGCGAAGATCGCCTCGGCCAGCAGGCACAGCGTCGCCGACGGCACGCCGGCCCGCGTGCCCACCTCCGCCATCCGCCGCCAGGTCACCCGCGCGCCGACCCGGTACGCGGCCTGCAGGACGTCGAGGTTGCGGCCCTGCGCGAGCTCGTGCACGCCGAGCCCGACGAACACCTTGCGCCGCTCGTCCGGCACCGGCCCCGACGCGGCGATCCGGTCGATGAACTGCAGGATCGCCGCCTGGACGCCGGCCCGCAGCGCCTTGCCGAACGCCCCGTCGAGGGGCCGCGCGTAGTCCGGGATGGTCCGCTGGATCTCGCGCAGCACCTCGTCGGCGACGTCGAGCAGCCGCGGCCGGAACACCGCGGCCAGCTCGCGGGGGAGCATGGCCCACAGCTGCCCCGGCCGGCCGTCGCCGCTCAGCATCGGCCCGAAGGCCGTCTCGACGGGCGATCCCGTCATTGACCCACCTCGTCGTTGAAGGGGACTCAGGAACCGAGAAGAGCCTCCGCCCGCAGCGCGATCTCCATGTCGAGCCGGTCGTCGGCGTTGTCGAGCCGGTCGCCGAACAGATCGATGAGCTGGTGCATGCGGTACCGGACGGTTTGCGGGTGCACCTTGAGCTTCTTCGCGATTTCGGGGGCGCTGCCGCGGGACTGCAGCCAGATCAGCAACGTCTCGCCGAGCCGCGCCCGCTGCTTCGGCGTCAGGTCCTTGAACGGCTGCAGGCTGCGCGCGCACAGTTCGCGGACGAGGAACTCGTCGGCGAGCAGCCACAGCGTGGACAGGTGGTCGGTGCAGCGGGTCACCGGCGCGTCCGGCAGCACGTCGCGCTGGAGCAGCTTCAGCGTGCGGCGCGCCCAGAGCAGCGAGCGCGGCGCGTCGGTGAGCCGCACGGTCGGCCCGATCACCGCGCGCCAGCCCGGCAGCCGCTCGGCGAGGTTCTTCAGGTGCCGGTCCGGGTCGCCGGTGACCAGGCACGGCTCGCTGCCCTCGAGGTCGACGAGGACGTCGGAGTGCAGGTCCGGCGCGGTCAAGCTGTGCTGGTCGGCGCGGGGTTCGAGGGCGACGACGGTGACTTCGGCCGGCAGCGGCCACTGCGCCGTGGCGGCCTGCGCGGTGATGGTCTGCGGCGCGGACGGCGGGTCGGCGAGCAGCAGCTCCAGCAGCCGTCGGCGGCGGCGGGCGCGGGTGCCCGCGGCGCGCGTCTGCGCCGCCGTGTAGCCCTCGATCGACAGCGCCGAGATCTCGTCGACGTAGGCGAAAATGGCTTCGGCGCTGGTGCACAGCGTGTCCGCGGCGACGCCGGCGGCCTGCCCGAACTCGCTGATGTGCCGCCACGCGACCCGCCCGCCCACCCGGTAGGCGGTCTGCAGGCAGTCGAGGCTGCGGCCCTCGTTGAACTCGATCTTGCCGAGGTTGCGGAACACGGTCGTCCACGTCTCGAGCGGCACCGCGCCGGGCGTGCCGACACTGTCGAGGCACTGGATGATCGACTGCCGGACACCCTGCGTGATGATGTGCCCGAACGCGCCTTCCAGCGGCCGGCGGTACTCGGGCACCGCCCGCTGCACCTCCTGCAGGATGGCACGGGCGAGCGGGTCGACCCGCGGTTTGAAGCGGATCGCCAGCTCGCGCGGCAGGGACGCCCACAGGCCGATCGCGCCGGACGCACGCCCGGGCCGGGGATCCGCCGGGGTGCGCGGCGCGGGCGGGTAGCCGGGCCGGGGCCGGTCGGCCGACACGGACTGCTGCCGGTAGGCCGGTCCGGGCGTGCGCTCGCCGGGGTTCGGCCGTCCGGCCCGCAGGGCGGGGGCGGCGAATCCGGTGTCCACGGTGTCCAACTCGGGCATGTGTTTTATCCTTGCTGGCAACAAAATCGGCCCCGTCGGCGGGAACGCCGATCCGGTTTTTGTGGCTCAGGCAACATAATTTCGCGCGAACGGCACTGTCAACGGGTTGCCCGCTGACTTTGCGGTAACCCGTCCGGACTACACCCGAACGGGTGGAACGTCGCGAGAGGACGTGACACTTCCGGCGCGCGCGAATGGTGCGCGCGTGACAACTTTTCAGCGAGGCCGTTCCGCGGTTGTCAGCCGCGTGACGACGTCGTCGAGGGTCAGCCGGGCGGGTGCGGTCTCCGAGAGGAACTCGTTGAGCAGCGCGCAGAACCGGTCCGGGTCGGCCACGTGCGGAAAGTGTTTCACGTTTTCCAGCACGGTCAAGTGGCTGTCCGGCAGCAGCGCGGCCGTCCGGTGCCCGTGGGCCACCGGGATGAGCGGGTCACGGGCGCCCCAGACCAGCAGCACGGGCACCGCTTCGGCCAGGTAGAGCTTGTCCACGGCGCTCGCGCGCCGGCCCCGCAGGTCGATCAGGCTGCGCGCGATGAACAGGAACGCCCGCCGCCGCGCGGGGTCGGCCGGCGAGCCGAAATGCCGGGCCAGTTCCCGGGTTTCGGGCCCGAGCGAACCGCCGAGCCGCCGTCCGAGCCGGGCCGCGGCCCGGGCGAGGGCGAGCGTCACCCGGTTGACGGCGATGGCCAATGTGGCCGGTGCGCCCGGCAGGGCGGCGGCCCGCAGCGCCGGGCTCACTTCCGGGCCGAGCCCGGCGCTGCCGACGAGCACGAGCCGGTCGCACATTTCCGGGACCTGGTAGGCGAACTGCAGCGCGATGCCGCCGCCGAGCGAGTGCCCGGCGACCCTCGCGTGCCGCACCCCGGACACGGCGAGGACGTCCCGCACGGTGCTCGCCATCGCGCCGAGGCCGTAGTCCGCGCGCGGGGCCTCGGATTCGCCGTGGCCGGGCAGATGGGGCGCCGGCACGCGGCGGCCGAGGGCGGCGCACCGCGCCGGCAGCGGGGCCCAGGTTTCGGCGCTGCCGGCGATCCCGTGCAGCAGCACGACCGCTTCGTCGCCGGCGTCCGCGGAGGGCAGGTGCTCGTGCAGCCGGATGCGGCGGCCGCGCAGGGTGAGGGTCCTGACGGTCATGGGCGGCCTTTCTCGCGGACCCGAAATCAGGCATCCGGCCGACCCCGCGGATGTGGTGAACGCCACCGCCGGGGAATCACGGACGCGGGTGACAAGAAAGATTGCGTAAATATGGCGGCGCATGCGGGTTTTCGCGGCGTCACCGGGAATGCGTATCGACATTCCGGCGGTATCCGGTAATCCTCGGGGCATGGTCGCAATGACGCACCGGACGCGCTGATGTCCTGCCGCGCGAGTTTCCATTTGATTCCCCAGCGGCCGCGCCCGCGGTGGCCGGGCCGCCGGCCGTGGCGGCGGGTGCTGCCGATGCCGATGAGCAGGCTGGCCCGCTGTGCCGGCGTGGCGGTGGCACCGGCCGGCCCGCCGGCGGCGTGCGCTCGCTGACCTGCGGCGGCCCCGTTGTGGTCAGCCTTCCGGGGGCCGGTGGGCGCGCATCAGCCGTTGCGCACGCAGGGCCAGCTGCATGCCCAGCCGGTCGTCGGCGTCCTTCAGCCGGTCTCCGAACAGCTCCTCCAGCTGCCGCAGGCGGTTGCGGACCGTCTGCGGGTGGACGCCGAGACGCTGCGCGATCTCGGGTGCGCCTCCCCGCGTCTCCAGCCAGGCCAGCAGGGTTTCGCCCAGCCTGTCCCGCTGCTTCTCGCTCAGCGAAGCGAACGGGTCCAAGCTTTGCCGGGCCAGCTCGGCCGCCAGGAAGTCCTCCGCGAGCAGCCAGAGCGTCGCGAGGTGGTCGCGGCACCAGATGATCGGGCCGGGGACGTCCGGGCCGGACAGCAGCAGCGCCCGCCGTGCCGTGCGCAGCGCGGCCGGGGCGTCGGCCAGCGGGACCGTCGGGGAGACCGCCGCCCGCCAGCCGTCGAGCTTGGCCGCCAAGGGGGCCAGGTCGGCGTCCGGGTCGCGGGTCAGCAGGTACGGCTCGGGGCCGTCGAGGTCGGCCAGGACGCCGTCGCCGAGCAGGTCGGCGGGGAAGTCCGCCGCGTCGGGGCCGCGTTCGAGGGCCACCATCGCCGCCGTCTCCGGCAGCGGCCAGCCCGCGCCGCCCGCCAGGCCCGCGATGCTGCTCGCCGCGCCTTCCGGGGCCCCGGCGATCAGCTCCAGCAGCCGCCTCCGCCGGACCGGGACGGCGCCGTCGGCCTCGGCCTGCGTCTGCTGGTACCCCTCGATCGCGGTGGCGCACAGCTCGTCGACGTAGGCGAAGATCGCCTCCGCGGCGACCGAGATGACGGCCGGGTCGACGCCGGCGGCGACCACCCCCTGGTGCATCGCGCGCCAGGCCACCCGGGCCCCGATCGTGGCGCTGTCCTGCAGCGCGTCGAGGTTGCGGCCTTCGGTGAACTCGATCCGGCCGCGGCCGCGGTAGAACTCGATCCAGTGCTCGTGGGGCAGCGCCGGCTCGCCCATCGAATCGATGCAGTGCTGCACCGCGAACTGGACGCTCTTCACCAGGACCTTGCCGAACACGCCCTTCAGCGGCTGGCCGTAGGCCGGCACCGTGCGCTGCACCTCCTGGATCATCGAGGCCGCCGCGTGCCCGACGTGCGGGCGCAATCCCGCGCCGAGCGCGCGCGGCAGCGAGGCCAGCAGGCGAAAGCTGCGGTACTCGACCACCAATCCCCCTTCGAGTGCGAGTGTGCGCCGAGCGTATCCGACGCATGTGTCACTGAAAAATCAACGATCGGTTCCCGGAAAGGGTGACGCGCACCCGTCCTTTTGACACGGACGGGTGCGCGTTCTACGCTCCGTGTCAGTATTTTCGGGGCGCCCATTCCAGCGGAGGACTGAATTCCCCATGCGCGGTTCCGCTGGCTCGGACAGTTCCGTGTGGTCGCGGCTGCCGCACGAGCTCGGCGACGCGGTGCGCCCGCGGATCCCGGAGATCGCCCGCGCCTGCGTCGACGCGATCGCCGCCGAGATTCCGGAATATTCCCGGAGATTCGCCGACGGCCCCGGTCGCGCGAGCGCGATCGAGCTGGCACGGCGCGGGATCGAGCGGGACGTCGACCGCGTCGGCACACCCGCGCTGTGGCAGGCCGACCGGCTGGCCGGGTTCCGCGGCCACGGGCGCGACGCGTTCCACAGTGGTCTCAGCCGCGAAGCCGTGCAGGCGGCCGTGCGCGTGTCGAGCCGGGTCACCTGGCGGTGGATCGCCGACATCGTGCGGGAAGCCGGTCTCTCCGGTGACGTCCTGTACGGTGCCGCCGAGGGGATGTTCGCCGACGTCGAGACGTCGATGGCGGCCGTCGCGGAGGGCTACAGCGCCGCGGAGGCCGCGGTGTCCGGCACGGGCGAACGGCACCGCCGTCTGCTGCGCGCGCTGCTCGGCGGCCGGACACCGGCCTTCGGCACCGAGCCGTTCCCGGCCGAGGCGGGCAAAGAGGTGGCCGGCCTGGCGGCGGCGTCCGGGCTGCCGCTGCCCGAGCGGATCGCGGCGGTGGCGTTCCGCGCGCTCCCGGGTGCCCCGGAGTTCCCGCCGGGCCTGCTGCCGGAGCACGTCCCGGCCGACCCGGCAGGCGACCCGCCGGCGGCCCTCACCCCGGCCCCGGACCTGGACCTGATCGGCCTGACGGGACTGCCCCCGGGCTGGACGGCGGCGGTCGGCCCGCTGGTCCCGCCGGCCGAGGCACCGGAGTCGTTCCGGGTCGCCCGCCGCGCGGTCGACCTGGCCGCCCGCGGCCTCCTCGACGCACCGGGCCCGGTGATCTGGTGCCGCGACCACGTGACGACGTTGCTGCTGCTCGCGGACGAGTTCCTGATCGCCCAGCTGGCCTCGACGACGCTGGAGCCGCTGGCGGGGTTGTCCGAGCGCCGCCGCGAGCAGCTGGCGGAGACGCTGCTGGCGCTGGTCCGCACCCGCGGCAGCGCCCCCGAGCTGGGGCGGCTGCTCGACCTGCACCCGCAGACGATCCGGGCGCGGCTCAAGAAGCTGGGTGAGCTGTTCGGGGAGAAGCTGGACGACCCGGCCGAGCGGCTGCGGCTGGAGCTGGCGTTGCTGGCCGAGCGGGCGCTCCCGGACCGCGGCTGACCGGCCCGGGCCCGTACCTGGACGGACGACTCGCGTACCTGGGCGGACGACTCGCGTACCCAGACGGACGACTCGCGCCGTGCCCGCCGGGGTGCCCAGCAGCATCCCGGCGACCCGGCCGAGCCCGCCGCGACCCGCGAACGACCAGCGGCGGGACAGCAGGTACGCGAACGCCGTGGAGACGACCGTGGCGATCGCGAGGGCCGTCACCGGCTTCTCACGGAACACGGTGAGCTTCAGGCTGTAGTCGCCCAGTAGGGTGACCCCGTACGCGGCCAAGCCGACGACGGCAAAGCGGAGCAGCTCTCGCGGCTCGGGCATGGTTCCTCCAGGTGACGCCGAAACGGGTGGAGGTTTTCGATGGCACGCACGGGCGGTGAGGGCGAACTGCCCTCGGTCGCCGAGCTGGTGAACCTTTCGCAGACGAAGCCGCTGATGATCCGTGGCGAACTCGACGCGAAACTCGCCGAAGAGGCAGCGGCCGCCGAGCCCGGACCCACCCACGATCCGCTGGCCGTGCTCGACGCCGAGCTGGCGGCCGGGGAACCGGAAGAAGACGGCCGCCCGCAGGACGCGCCGCCCGCCGACCGGTCCCACCGCGCGAAGCCGTACGTCCTCGCCGCGGGTGCGGCCGTCGCGCTCGGGCTGGCCGCCGTCGTGCTGTTCCAGCCGCACCAGGTGGGCGGGACCGCCGTGCCGCCGCCCGGCGCCCCCGCCCCGGTCGTGCCGCCGCCGGCTTCCAGCGAAGCCGTGGAGACGATGAGCGCCTCCGCCGCCGCGCCGCCGCTCACCGCCCAGGTCCGGCACACCACGCCCGAGACCACCAGCGTGCCGGCCGGTGCCGGGCGCAAGCCCGCACCGGCTCAGCCGCCGACGCCGACGCCCACTTCGGCGTCGCCGGAAGACCAGTGGCGCGAGTACGTCAGCTCGGTGATGAGTTCGTGGCAGCAGCACCCCCGCGGCGGCCGGAACCGCTGATCAGCAGCTCGCCGTGGCCGGCTTCCCGGCGATCCGGTCCTTCACGAAGGCCAGGACGTCGGCGTTGCCGGTGTAGACCAGCGTGATGTGGTCGGTGTCGTAGGTCTTCCAGGTCTCCTGGACCCCGGCCGCGCAGTACGCCTTGTGCAGGCTGTCGGCCTGGGCGAACTGCACCAGCTGGTCGCCGGTCGCGTGGTAGAGGAACACCGGCACCCGCGGCGGGGACCCGCCGAGCTTGTTCTCGGTCAGCCGCGCCACCCACGCGGGCTTGATGTAGCCCGGCCCGGTCGTGTAGTCCGCGATCTTCTGGTTGGCGTAGGTCGTGAGCAGCTCGAACGTGCACGCGCTCTGCTTCATCTCGGCCAGCTTCGCGCGGCCGTTGCCGCTGAGGAACGAGTCCAGCTGCAGCTCGGGATACGCCTGGTCGAGGCCGAGCAGCGCGTAGGCGAACACGCCGAAGCCGAACTTGCCGTCGAGCTGCAGCGTCACCTGGACCAGGTCGGCCGGCACGCCGCCGGCCGCGATGCCGACGAGGTTCAGTTCCGGCGCGTACGACGGCTGCAGTTCGCCCGCCCACGCCGCGGCGCCGCCACCCTGGGAATACCCGCGGAAGACGACCTTCGCCGACGCCGACAGCCCGGCCGCGCCGAGCCGCTGGGCCGCGCGGACCGCGTCGATCACCGCCGGACCTTCGGACCGGCCCACGACGTAGGTCGTCTTCGGCGCCGGCTGGTAGCCCTCGTAGTCCGGGACGGCGACGGCGTACCCCGCGTCGAGCAGGTCGTCCAGGCCGGGCTGCTCGTAGAAGGCGCCGATGGCGATCATCGCCGACGGCGTGCAGGCGAACGCCGGGCCGTGCGTGCCCGGCGCGAACGCGACGATCGGCGCCGTCGCGCGGTCGGCGTTCTTCGGCACCAGCACCGTGCCGGTGACCGCGTCGGGCTGCCCCAGCGCGTTCGTCGACAGGTACATGACCTGCCACGCGTCGACCGATGCGGTGCGCGGGCCGGCGTTCGACGGCCGCCACCGGATGACGTCACCCGGTTTGCCCGCCGGCAAGGGGGACGGCGGCACGGAGAACGCGTCGCCGGGAGGCGCGGGCTCGGCCGAGGCCGCGGCGGGTGCGAAGGCCGTGGTCAGGACCAGGGCCACCAGCGTGGCGAGCACGCGGCGGGCGGTCACGCGCCGGTCCCGTAGACGCGCTTGCAGGTCGCGGACTCGCTGAAGGCCAGGTTCAGCTCGGGGTTCGCCTTGAGGTCCTTGATCGGGCCTTCCGGGTCGGCCAGCCGGCCCATGGTCGAGTCCGCCTCGGAAATGACCTTGCGCAGGCTGGGCTGGTCGGTCACCCGCGTCTGTTCCATCCGGGTCTTCGTCTCGGCCAGCTTGGCCTTCGTCTCGGTGAGGTCGCCGGTCGCCTTGTCCACAACGGACTGTCCATCCGGGACAGGGGGGACGCCCGCGTTGTGCAGGCCACCCGCCATGTCCTCGAGTGCGGAACCGAGGCGGCCCAGGAAATCCACCATCGCGTCCCGGGTCTTCACCGGGTCGGCGTCGTCGACGGACGGCGGCTGCGAGAGCTTCGCCGAGCCCGCGGCCACGCCGGTGCACACCTTGTCGACCCACGCGAGTGCCGCGGGATCGGCGTGCCGGCCCGGGTCGGGCGGGGGGTCCGAAGCGCACGCGGCGCACGACAGAAGCGCGGCCGCCGACATCACGAGCACCGCGCTGTGCATTCTTTTCATGGGTTTCGAAGCTACGCGCCACGCGCGCGGGCGAGCAAGAAGAGAATGGCCGGTTGGCACGTGCGTCAACATTCCGGCGCCGGGATTTGTTACGCGTGTCAGCGGTTCGAAGGTGGCGCTGTGCTGGGGAAACCTTCCCCGCCCTGCTAGGAACCGGGACGGCGTGGCGTGCCGGGGTGACAATTTGCGGTGCCCCGGTGACCTTTTTGCCGAAAGCCCTTGATTGCCGCCATCCGCGCTCGTTAGCTTACTGTTCGGTAGCGATTGCAGGCTATGCCTTTCAAAGAATGCGCCGCCGTTTCGTATCACTGTTGATACACGGAAGGACCATCGTGAGTCACCCAAGAGGCAAGAAGAAGACGGTCGCGGCCGCCGCGGCCGCGGGTGCGGTGGGGCTCATCGCCACCGCGCTCGTCGTGGGGGCGCAGGCCAGCGCCGCCGACCCGATTTCGCTGACGCTGAACTACCACTGCACCTTCCCGCTGGTGGGTTCCCAGTCGCTGAAGGTGGTGATCAACACCGACCTGCCGGCCACGGTGAACACCGGGCAGCCGACCGGCGCGTTCGACATCAAGGCCGTGTCCACCATCAACGCGGACACCGTCAGCGGCCTGAGCCTGATCGGTGCCACGACCCTGGAAGGCACCGCCACCGCGAGCGCGACCGTCGCCGCGCCGAGCCTCAACCTGCCGGTCAGCGTCCCGATCACGCTGGACAAGACGAACATCCCGGCGTCCGGTGAGATGAACATCAACGCGGCAGGCAAGACGCCGTCGCTGACGTTCACCCAGGCCGGCCAGGCGAAGATCACCGTGGGCGACCTGAACCTCAAGGTCACCCCGCGCAAGGCCGACGGCTCGGTCACCGGCATCACGCCGGACGGCACGATCGACGCGCCCTGCACGCAGGACAGCGGGCAGAACAACACCCTCGCCACGATCACCATCAACGGCGGTGGCGGGACGACGACCCCGCCTGCCACCACCCCGCCGACGACCACGCCGCCGGTGACGACCCCGCCCACGACCACGCCGCCGGGCGGGGGCATCAAGTACTCCTTCGGCATCACCGGCCAGACCGCGCTGAAGTCGCTCGGCAGCACCGCGCCGATCACCGGCTCGTTCGACGCCGACGTGGACCTGGCCAACAAGAAGTTCACCGGCAACCTGCAGCTGAACCCGACGCACACCGACTTCAAGCTGTTCGGCTTCCTGCAGGGCAGCTCGGACGTCAAGGTCGTGCAGAACGGCCCGCAGACGGGTGAGCTCGTGGGCACCGGCTTCAAGGCGCACATCAAGTTCGACACGTTCCTCACCACGGTCACCCTGTTCGGCATCCCGATCAGCACCGACCCGAAGTGCGGCACGACCACCCCGTCGACCAGCGAGATGACCACCGGTCCCGACTTCGACCTGCTCAAGGGCGGCAAGCTGTCCGGTACCTACGCGCTGTCCGCGCTGCAGAACTGCGGCCCGTTCAACGACATCGTCAGCGCGTTCGCCAAGAGCGACGGCAACTCGCTGAACCTGGTGCTCGCCAAGAAGTGACCCGGACTGCCGGCCCCCGCCGCGCCGCGGCGGGGGCCGGTGCCATGCCCCTCCAGATGGGAGAGCCTGTGCGGAAAGCCCGGTCGTTGCTCGCGGCGGGTCTCGCCTGCCTGCTCGCGTTCGCCGTCGCCACGCCCGCCCAGGCGTCGACGCCGGTCACCAAGAAGCTGAGCTACACCTGCCCGTTCCCGTTGATCGGGCTGCAGAAACTGGACGTGGCGATCACCGCGTCGTTCGACGTGCCCTCCGCGCCGGGCGGGACGTTCACGACGGCGGACCTCGCGGTGTCGGTGACCGTGCCGGACAAGTCCGCCCGGGGCTTGGCCCTGGTCGGTGCGGCGAGCATCGAAGGGGCGGCGTCCGCAGGGGTCACGCTGGCCAACGGCCCGCTGACGCTGCCGCTGAGCCTCCCGCTGACGGTGGCGAAGACCGCGCTGCCGCCTTCGGGGGCGTTCACCACGAAGGCGTCCGGCTCGGTCCCGCCGGTCCGGCTGCCGAACGCGGGGAAGACGACCCTCACGATCGGCGGCTTCAGCACCCGGCTGACGCCGAAGAAGGCGGACGGCTCGTACACCGGGCTGGGCTCGTTCACCTCGGACTGCACGCTCGACGCCGGCCAGGACCCGGTGCTGCTGAGCTTCGAGCTCGGCAGCACGCAGACGCAGCACCGCTACGCCGTGGCGGGGTCGACGGCGCTCAAGGCGCTGGGCGCGACCGCACCGCTCACCGGGGCCCTCTCGGCCGGCCCGGAGTTCGCCACGGCGTTCGACCGGACCGGCGCGGACTTCAAGGTGTTCGGGTTCGTGCCCGGGCACGCGGACCTGCAGTTCGCCCCGGACGGCCCGCAGACCGGCGAACTCGGCGACGGCGGCTTCGTCGCGCACTCGGCCTTCGCGCTGGCCCTGCCGCAGGTGACGCTCTTCGGGCTGCCGGTCGCCGACGCGGGCTGCCGGGCGAGCGCGTCCATCCCGGTCGACCTGCGGACCGGCCCCGGCTTCGCCCTGGCCACGGGCGGCCCGGTGACAGGCAGCTACGCGATCCCGCCGCTGACCGGCTGCGGCGCGTTCACCGCGTACCTGAGCTCGCTGGTGCAGGGCGGCGGGAACACGTTCGCCCTGACGTTGACTGCGCGCTGACCGCCGCTCACCTCCCGCCGGTATACCTGGCGGAATGCGTCGAACCACGGTGGGGACTCTGGTCGTTGTCACGCTCATCGCCACCGCCGCGCCCGGGGAGGCGGCCGGCCTGAGCCGGGACCCGGTGGCGGTGATCTACGACCGGGACCACGCGCTGCACGTCCTCGACGCCGGTGCGACCGACGACGAGCTGACGCTGCGCACGCAGGCGCTGGCGTCGAACGCGTGGACGTTCTTCCGCGGCACTTCGCCGCTCTACTACCGCGACCTGGGCGAACTGCCGCCGTCCGCCTACGCCACCGCAGGCGGCGACGTGTGGCTGACCGGCGACGCGCACCTGGAGAACACCGGTGCCGACCGCGGGGCCGACAACGAAGAGCAGTTCGCGCTGACCGACACCGACGACGCCTGGCGCGGGTCGTGGACGTGGGAACTGCGCCGCGAAGCCGTGTCGATCGTCCTCGCCGGGCGGGCGGACGGCCGCAGCGCGAGCAAGATCGCCACCGACGTCGACACCTTCGTCGCCGAGTACGCCCAGTGGATCGCGAAGTTCCACGGGAACAACGACGAAGCGAGCTGGCGGCTGACGTCGGGCAACACCTCCGACCTCGTCGCCTCGCTCATCGACGACGCGGCGGCGGACAAGCGGGCCGACCTGCTCGCCAAGTGGACCACGGGCGGCCACTTCAAGGACGACCCGCAGCTCCAAGCCGTCCCGGCGGCGACGCGCACCCAGCTCGTCGACGCGATCGCGGCGTACCGGACCACCGCGGGCGAGCCACTGAAGGCGTCCGAAGCCGTCGTGAAGGACGTGCGGCGGCGGATCGGCGCGGGCACCGGCAGCCTCGGCCGCTTCCGCTGGTACGTGCTCGTCGAGGGCGACACGACCTCGGCGTCGGACGACCGGATCCTCGAGCTCAAGCAGGAGGTCGACCCGGCACCGAAGCCGCTCGCGCCGAGCGCGACGAGCCTCACCGGCGGGCAGCGTCCGGCGCTGGCCCTGCGCTGGCTGGCGAACGAATCGGACCCCCTGGCCGGCTGGGCGAGCGTCGGGAGCACGCCGGTGCTGGTCAAGGAGAAGTCCCCGTTCGCCGAGGACCTGAAGATCGGCGACCTGACGACGTCGGCGATCTGGGACGACACCGTCCGAGACGTCGGACGCCTGCTGGCCGCCGCGCACGCCCGCGCCGACCAGGACATCCCCGGCACCGGGCTCACCTACTCGGCGGACGCGGCGATCGACGGCGCCATCACGTCCGTCTCGGGGCTGCAGGCCGAGACGCGGGCCTTCGCGACGAGCTACGCCGACCAGGTCACCCGCGACTGGCAGGCGTACGTCACCGCGAAGAACAGCGGCCGCCCCTTGTTCTGAGCGTCATCCGAACCGTTATCGATCCGGTGTCACACCGGGGTGCTATAAAACGCTACCCCGATGGGACCGGTTTCACCGCTGTAGGCGGCCGTCACCGGTGACGCTAGGGTTGATCGTCTGGATGTGCTGGCTCAAGAGCAGCCGAACGGGAGACGCCGGTGACCGCCGCGCTCGACTCATCGTGGGATCCCCGCACGCGCCTGCGGGTGCTGCTGATCGAGGACGACGACGGCGACGCCCTGCTGGTCGAAGAGATGCTGGCGGACACTTCCGTGCCGTACACGCTGGAACGCGTCCAAACGCTCACCGCCGCGCTCGACGGCCCGCTCACCGCCGACTGCGTCGTGCTCGACCTGCAGCTGCCCGACGCCATGGGCCTCAGCGGGCTGACCAAGCTCGGGCAGCACGCACCGGGGGTCGCGGTGGTCGTCCTGACCGGGCAGCACGACCAGGCCACCGGGGTCGCCGCGGTCGCCGCCGGCGCGCAGGACTACCTCGTCAAGGACCAGGTCGACGGCCCGCTGCTGGTGAAGGCGCTCCGCTTCGCCCGCGAACGCAAGCGCGCCGAGCAGGTCGAGCAGCAGTTCCTCCAGCAGCAGCTGCTCGCGCGGGAGAACGCGCGGCTCGAACGCGGCCTGCTGCCCAGCCCGCTGCTGCGCGACCCCCACCTCGACCTCGCCGCCCGCTACCGGCCCGGCCGCAACGGCTCCCTGCTCGGCGGCGACTTCTACGACGCGATCGAGCTCGCCGACGGCACGGTGCACATGATGATCGGCGATGTCTGCGGCCACGGCCCGGACGAAGCCGCGCTCGGCGTCGCGCTGCGGATCGCGTGGCGCTCGCTCGTGATGGCCGGCCTGCCGATGGCCGACGTGCTGAGCATGGTCGAGCGGGTGCTGGTGCACGAGCGGATCGAGCCGCTGTTCGCCACCGTCTGCATGGTCGTCGTCGCGCCGGATCGAAGATCCCTGCGCCTTTCGCTGGCCGGGCACCTGCCGCCGCTGCTGCTCACCCCCGGCGACGGGCACCTGCTCTCCGGCGAACGCCTCGGCGTCCCGCTCGGCGTCGTCGAGGGCGCCAAGTGGGACGCGCTGGAAGTGCCGCTGGAGCCGGGGTGGTCATTGATGCTGTACACCGACGGTGTGTTCGAGGGCCGCGTCGGCGCCGGATCCGAACGGCTGGGCCACGAGCGGATGGCCGCGCTGGTGCTCGACATCAAGCGGGAGACCGGGATGCACCACCGGGCCCTGCTCGACGAGCTGATCGCCCGCGCCGAACGGCTCAACGCCGGCCCGCTCGACGACGACGTCGCCCTCGCCCTGCTCAGCCACGACCCGGAAGCCGAGGCTCATGAGCGTTGATGCACGCGGCTGGCCGATCCGCCGCCGGCTGGCGCTGCTCGCGGCCGTCGAGACCGTGCTGCTGGTCGCCGCACTGGTCGCCGGCGGGATCGCGCTGCACAGTCTCAGCGGGGCCCGCGCCCAGCTGCTCGACGTGATCGCCCCCCAGCGCCTGGCCGCCATCCAGCTGTCCACCGCGCTGCTGAACCAGGAGACCGGGGTCCGCGGCTACCAGCTCGGCCGCCAGCCGGCGTTCCTGGTGCCCTACACCGACGGGATCCGCTCGCAGGCCGACGCGGCCGCGCAGCTGCGGCAGCTCGGCGCGGCGCCGGGCACCCGGATCGGCGACGACCTCGACGCCGTGCTGCGGGCGGCCACCACCTGGCAGGCCGCGGCCGCGCCGACCATCGCCGCCGACGCGCCGCCGGTCACCGCCGACCAGGTGGAGCGCGGCCGGATGCTGTTCATCGACGTGCGCAGCGCGCTCGACGCCCAGCTCGACCACCTGACCGGGCTCCGCGACGCCGGCCGCGTCGAGCTGGAAGCGGCGGCGCGCTTCCTGAACGCGATGTTCGTGGTCGTCGCCGGGCTCGTCCTGCTGTTGTTCGCCATGCTGTTCTTCGGCCTGCGGCAGGTCGTCACCCGGCCGATCCTGCGGCTGGCCGGCGAGGTCCGCCGGGTCGCCGACTCGGATGTGCACAGCCCGGTCCACGGGACCGGGCCGCGCGAAATCGCCCAGCTCGGCGCCGACGTCGAGGCGATGCGGCAGCGCATCCTCGACGAAGTCGCCGAGCTGGAGCAGGCGCACGCCCTGCTGGACCGGCGCACCCGGGAGCTGGACCGGCGCACGCAGGAGGCGGAGCGGTCCAACGCCATGCTCGACCGGCGCACGCGCGAGCTGGAGCGGTCCAACGCCGACCTGGAGCAGTTCGCCTACGTCGCTTCGCACGACCTGCAGGAGCCGCTGCGGAAGGTGGCCAGCTTCTGCCAGCTGCTCCAGCGGCGGTACCAGGGGCTGCTCGACGAGCGCGGCGAGCAGTACATCGAGTACGCCGTCGACGGCGCGAAGCGGATGCAGGTCCTGATCAACGACCTGCTGGCGTTCTCCCGGGTCGGCCGGAAGCCGGGCCAGTACGTCATGGCCGACGCGGGTGCGCTGGTCGACGACGCGATCGCGAACCTGGAGGTCGCCCTTTCGCTCAGCGGCGGCAAGGTCGCCCGCGGCGACCTGCCCGAGGTGCGCGTCGAGCCGGCGCTGATGACGGCGGTGTTCCAGAACCTCATCGGCAACGCGCTGAAGTTCAAGGGCGAGACACCGCCGGAAGTGCGGGTCACCGCCGAGCGTGACGGCGACGACTGGGTGTTCTCCGTGTCGGACAACGGGATCGGCATCGACGCGGAGTACGCCGAGCGGGTCTTCGCGCTGTTCCAGCGGCTGCACACGCGGTCGGCGTACCCGGGCACCGGGATCGGCCTGGCCCTGTGCCGCCGGATCGTCGAGCACCACGGCGGCCGGATCTGGCTCGACACCGAGGCCGCGGACACCACGTTCCGCTTCACCCTGCCGGCCGGCGAAGACCCGGCTCTCGAAGCGGTAGCTCATCAAGACGCGGCTCACGAAGACTCGGCTCGTGAAGACGAGGGGGCCGCATGACACCGGCACCGGCCCCGATCGACATCCTGCTCGTCGAGGACGACCCGGGTGACGTGCTGATGACCCGGGAAGCGTTCGCGCACCACAAGATCCGCAACGCGCTGCACGTCGCGGAGGACGGCGTCGAAGCGCTGCGGTTCCTGAAGCGCGAAGGGCCGTTCGGAGCCGCGCCGCGGCCGGGGCTGATCCTGCTCGACCTCAACCTGCCCCGCAAGGACGGCCGGGAACTGCTCGGCGAGATCAAGCAGGACCCCGGGCTGCGCACGATCCCGGTGGTCGTGCTGACCACGTCCGAAGCGGAGGAGGACATCCTGCGCAGCTACGAACTGCACGCCAACGCCTACGTCACCAAGCCGGTCGACTTCGAGAAGTTCGTCGAGGTGGTCCGGAAGATCGACGACTTCTGGGTCACCGTCGTGCAACTCCCGCACCGGTAGCCGATTGCCGGTGAGTCGGGCACCATGGGAGGCCGTGCCCCCTTCGACACCGGATTTGCCCGCCACCGAGCTGGCGGTGACGCTCGACTGGCGCGACCGGGCGGCAGTGCTGGCCGTCGCGGGGGAGATCGACCTGGTCAGCGCGCCGGAGTTCGGGGAAGTCGTCGACGTGGTGCTGGCGCGCGAGCCGGAGAAGCTGGTGGTCGATCTGCGCGAGGTGACGTTCTTCTGTTCGGCCGGGCTGCAGGTGCTCGCGGCGGCCCACCGCAAGCTGGCCGAGCGCGCGTTGTGCGTGGTGAGCGATTCCCCGGTGACGTCGGGCCCGCTGAAGACGACCGGGCTCGACACGTGGATCGGTGTCCACCCGACCGTCGACGAAGCACTTCAGTGAGGCGGGCGCGGATGCCGGAACCGTTCCGCTGCCACGGCGTGCCCGCGGCCCCCGGCGCCCTCCGCCGCCTGCGCCACGACCTGATGGCCTGGGTGCTGGCGGCGGGGGTCGACGAGGACCGGGCGGGCAGCATCGTGCTGGCCAGTTACGAGGCACTGGCGAACGTGGCCGACCACGCCTACGACGGCGGGGAGCCCGGAGTGGTCGACGTCGACGCGGCGGCGCACCCCGGCCGGCTCGAAGTGGTGATCACCGACCACGGCCGGTGGCGGCCGCCGGTCCCGGACACCCAGCCGGTTTCCTTGCGCGGCCGCGGGTTGCTGCTGCTGCGGGCGAGCGCCGACCGCGCGGACATCACCTCGGGCGAGCGGGGGACCGTGGTGACGCTGACCTGGGACCTGGACCCCGTCAAGCCCTGACCCGACCCCCGCCCCAAGCGCCCCAATGTGGCCTTCGGTGCGTTCAACGCACCGAAGGCCACATTGGGTGCGTTGAACGCAACCAAGGCCACATTGGGGCGCTAGTTCTTGACGACGGCTCCGGTCTTCGGGTCGAGGGTCACCTTCCGGGCCTGCGGCCACCAGAAGTCGAACATCCCGTTGAGCGAATTGGCGCGCGTGTCGAACGACGAGTCGCCGATCCGGCCGGTGAACCAGTTGTCCTCGATGAACTTCAGCACCGAGGTCTGGTCCGTGACCGTGTGGTCGACGTGGTTCACCTTGCTGAACGGCGAAACCACCAGCAGCGGCAGCCGCGGGCCGTAGCCGCAGCGGTCGGCGTACGTGCCCACCGTCGTCGGCTTGGCCGTGCACACCGCCTGGTCCTGCGCGGCGTCGTGCGAGCCGTTGACGATCGGGGACTTCTGGTGGTCGTACCAGCCGTCCGAGTCGTCGTACGCCAGGACGATCGCCGTCGAGCGCCAGTCCGGGGACTGCTGGATCTTGTTGATCTCGCTGACCACGAACTGCTGCTCGTCCAGCGGGTCCGAGTAGCCCGCGTGGCCGTCCTGGTACTCCGGTGCCTTCAGGAAGCTCACCGCGGGCATCGAGCCGGCCTGCAGCGCGTCGTTGAAGTCGGAGATGTCGTACTGGTGGTTCGCGCGGTCGGTCTGGCCGATCGCCTGCACCGACGACGGCGGGAGGTGCTTCGGGTTCGCCGTCGACGGGTAGTACTGGAACGGCTCGTGGTGCGGGCTGTAGTCGACGACCGCGTTGCCGCCGATGTTCGTGTGCTTCTGGCCGCAGACCGCGTACCCGTTGGCCGTGTCCGTCGGGCGGAAGCCGCCCTGGAACCAGCCCCAGGTGACCCGCCGCTGGTTGAGCAGGTCACCGATGTTGCGGCCGTGCATCGTGGCCAGGTTGTCCTTGCTCGTGTGGTTCTTGCCCGAGCAGTCGTCCCACGCCGGGTCCGGGTCGTTGATGACCGTGCCGACGCCGTTGGCATCCGGCGACTGGACCGCGTAGGCGTCGCTGACCGGCTGGTGCGTCACCGGGTCCACGGCCTGGGCACCGTGCGTCTGACCCGAGATCAGGTTCAGCGCACCCGGCGTGGACGGGCCGAACACCGTGTTGTACGAATTGTCGTTCATCGCGTAGTGCTGGGCGTAGTTCCACATGCCGGTGACGGTGTTGCCGTCGTAGTAGTCCATCACCAGGCCCGGCTCGCCGAACAGGATCGGCTGGCCGGTGCACTTGTCCGTCTCGGTCTTCTCGACGAACTTGTCCATCTTGCCGCCGTTGAAGGCGGCCTGCTCCGCGCCGTAGTTGTGGTTCTGGTCGCAGGTCATCGCCTGCTGCGGCGTGAGGCGCTTGGGGTTGTAGGCGTTGGGGTTGCCGGTCAGCAGCTTGTGGTCCAGGCCGTTGACCTTCGGGGTGCCGTGCGCGGCGGTGAACGGGGTGCCGTCGGTGTTCGCCGCGTCCGGGTAGGTGCCGAAGTAGTGGTCGAACGAGATGTTCTCGCCGAAGATGACGACGACGTGCTTGATCGGCGTCGACGTCGGGATCCAATGGGCGGGGAACAGGTTCAGCGGCTGGGCTTCCGCGGTGGTCGCCGCGGAGCCGGTGACGACGGCCAGCGTGGCCACCGAGGCGAGGGCCCCGGCACCGAGCAGGCCGCGCCGTCGCCGGCGGGTCTTTCTGTCCACAGTGGATTCCTTTCGTGGTGACTGAAATTTTCGAGAGCGCGCTTACGCGAGCAGGGAGCGCCCGAAGTGGTCGTCCGGGCCGGTGACGCCCGGCAGCGCGAAGAAGTAGCCGCCGCCGAACGGGGAGATGTAGTCGGTCAGGGGTTCGCCGGCCAGGCGCGTCTGGACGGCCTCGAACTGGCGCTCCAGGTCCTGCTGGTAGCAGACGAAGAGGAGGCCCATGTCCAGGTTGCCGTTGCTGTCGATGCCGCGGTCGTAGTTCACCGCGCGGCGCAGGAGCCGGCTCGTGCCGGTCTCCGGCGTGCGCGGGTTCGCCTTCCGGATGTGGCTGGTCAGCGGGATGACGGTGCCGACCGGGTCGTCGGCGTACCGGGGGACGTCGGTTTCCGCGGTGCCGTCGAGCGGGGCGCCGGTGTCGCGGCGGCGGCCGAACATGTTCTCCTGCTCGGCCAGCGAAACGCGGTCCCAGAACTCCACCAGCATCCGGATCAGCCGGATCACCTGGTAGCTGCCGCCCGCGGCCCACGCCGGCTCGCCCTGCGTCCACACCAGACTGTCCACTTCGGAGCCGGTGGGGTTGGCGGTGCCGTCCTTGAAGCCCATCAGGTTGCGTGGCGTGCCTTCCGGGCGGGGTGGTGAGCAGAAGCCGTTGAGCTTCCAGCGCAGCTGCATGCCCCCGCGCGTGGCGCGCGCGATGTCCCGCAGGGCGTGCAGGACGGTGTCGGTGTCGTTCGCGGAGAGGATCAGGCTCAGGTCGCCGTGGCACTGGGCGGGGTCGAGGGCGTCGTCGGGGAATGTCGTCATCGGCTTCAGCTTGGCGGGCTTGAGTTTCGCGAGCCCGTACCGGTCGTCGAAGAGGCTCGCGCCGACGCCGAGGATGACGCCGAGGTCGCTGTCGGGCACGACGGGCCCGAGGACACCGGAATCGGCGGGCGGCGCGGTGATCCCGAGCGAGGCGGGCGCCCCGCCGGCGGTGAGGAACCGGGCCCGGTCGGTGACGGCGCGGAAGAGCTCGGTGAGTTCGGCCTTGGACTCGGCGACGGCGTCGAACGAGGCGACGATGGTCTGCGTCGGCGGCTTGCGGAGGATGGCGGCCTGGTGGGGGCCGTGGAAGGGAACGGGCGAGGTGCCGTCGGTGACGGTCGCGGAGGAGGCACCGAGCCCGGCCCCGGCGGCCACGGTGAGCCCGGCGCCCATCGCGGCCCGGCGCAGGAAGGAACGGCGGGGGAGGCCCGTGCCCGAGGTGTCGGCGGTGTCGGTGGCCGGTCCGTGCGGCGAGTTCGTCACGAGACCCTCCTCGGCTCGGCGATCGCCGCGATCGGGGCCAGCAGTTCCGTCAGCTCGCTCACGTCCGCGTCGATCTTCTGCCGCTGCTCCCGGCTCAGTTCCGCCGGCCGGATCCACGTGCCGTCCGGGCGGTGGGCCGCGTCCAGCGCCTTCTGCGTGCGGTCGAGCCGGCCGTCCACCTTGGACAGCGCCGGGTAGCGCGGTGTCAGCAGCGGCCGCAGGACGTCCAGGACCGCGCGGGTGCCGTCGAGGTTCGCGCGGGCCGTGGCCAGGTTCGTGCCGCTGCCGTAGTCGGTGCGGCCGGTCAGTTCGAACTGCAGCGTGTTCTCCATGATCTCGTGCGCGCGCAGCCCGAGGTCGTTCCCGTCGACCTGGCTGTCGGCGAAGGACGTCTGCAGCGCGCGGGCGTCGGTGTCGAGCCGGTCGGCGACGGCGACGAGCGCGCCCAGGTCCTCGCCGTGCCAAAGGCCCTGCTCCAGGCGGTGGAAGCCGGTGAAACCGGGGTCGGTGGGGCCGCCCGGCAGGCCGTCGGCGGTGCCGTTGAGCGCGCCGTCGGAGTCGCCGAACGCGTCGTAGGCCGCGCCCAGCCGCTCGTACGTCAGGTGGGCGGTCAGCCACGCCGCCTGGCTCGCCGCGCGGTCGCCGCCGCGGAGGGTGTTCTTCAGCGCGTCCGTGTTCGCGACCAGCTCGCCCAGACCCGTCGTGACGTGCTGCTGGTAGGCCTTGAGCGGCCCGAGCAGGTCGTCGTGGGTCACCGGCGCGACGCCCGGCCCGGTCCGCTCGGCGCCGCCGGTGATCCGCACGGACGGCCCGACGATCGCGGCCGCGTCCTCGGGCAGGCAGCGGAACGCGTAGCTGCCGTTGCCCAGGTTCACCTGCAGCGGCCGGGTCGTCGCCGCGCCGAGGCCCTCGACCTCGCCGTAGATCACGCCGGTCGCCGGGTCGATCAGGTCGACCTCGGCCGTCACCGACCCGGTGTTGTGCAGGCGGAACGTCTGCGGCCCGGGCTTCGGATCCGCCCAGCCGGTGCCGCACGCCGAGCGCGAGACCGCGATCTCGGGGTCGACGGCGGCCGCGTCGCCCGGCCAGAACGCCACGACGGCGGCCGCTGCGGCGGCCACGACCACGGCCACCACGATCCAGCGGGTACGCACTGACCCCGGCACGCGCACTCTCCCGTCACTCGATCGGACCATCACCGGTCACGGATTATGCGAGCCTAACGCTCGGAAAACCGCATCGGATGGCGTTGCGCGAGCGAAGTTCACCCGGACTTCAGCCGAGCGCCCACGAAACGGGGAGAATTCAGACTTATCAGCGTGCCAGATCTGTCTGGTTAGAGATGTTAGACCGGTTGGTCGGGGTCAGGGCAGGGGTGAGCCGGTCTCCAGCAGCGTCTTCAGGCTGGACAGCAGCGCGGGCCAGCCCTGGCTGCACATCTCCAGCGTCGTGCTGCCGGCGTCGAAACCGTCGTGGAGCACGGTCAGCTTCACCATTTTCCCGTGCGGTTCGATGGTGAAGGTGACTTTGCTCCGGCTTTCCCGCTGCAGTTTCCCCAACGTTTCTTCGTCGATTCCGTTGGCCGTTGCCCACTCCGCGGTGAAGGTGTGCCAGGTGTAGGACAGTAGTCGGTGGGGTTCCGATTCGAGCACGACCTGTTCGGGATCGCTCGTTTTCGCACCCCGCTCGGCCCACGTCATCGGCGAGCCCTTTTTCCAGTCGGTTTCGAAGGAAACGCCCCAATACCGGCTCGTGAAGGCTGGATCGGTAAGCGCTTGCCAGAGTTTCTCCGGCGTGGTGTCGATGTAGGTGGTGTAGGCGAAATCGTTCATCGGTGCGGACTCCAAAGCTCGTTTGAGATCGGCCAGCGCGCCGGCCCGCCGCCGGTCGTAGCGGGTCATCCAGCGCTCGGCGATCGCGTTGATCGGGCCTGCGTCGAGGTGGTGCAGCTTTTCGCGGCCGCGCCAGGTGGTCGTGATCAGCCCGGCCGCCTCGAGCACGGCCAGGTGCTTGCTCACCGACTGGCGGGCCATGTCCAGGCCCGCGCACAGTTCGCGCAGGGTCTGGCCGTTGCGCTCGTTGAGCACGTCCAGCAGTTGACGGCGGCTGGGATCGGCCAGTGCCTTGAAGACCTCGTCCATCGCGCCTTCCGGAGGAAATGCAGCCGTCCGGCTGCCTGTTGACGATAGGCAGCCGGACGGGTGCATGTCAACCGGGGCTCACCGGAAGCGGATCACCGTGATGCCGGCGAGGACGAAGAACACGAGGATGACCAGCGTGCCGGTCTGCCCGCCGGAGGAGCGGGTCACGACCTGGTCGACGGCGCCGGTCAGCCGGACGCCGCACTCGGCGACCACGGTGTGCCGCCCGGCCTCGATGCGGGTGAACTCGACCGGCGCGGTGAAGGCGCCGGAGCTGTCGGCGAAGGCGCTGCCGACCTCGGTGCCGTCCGACATCAACGTCACCATCCGGCTCGGCAGGCAGCCCGTCCCGGACGCCGAGAGCGGCTCGCCGGGCTTGATGCTCGGCCGGTCGAGCACCAGGTCGCCGGGCTTCGGCGCGGTGCTGGACGTCGTCGGGGTGCCGGGCGTGCTCGTCGGGGTCGCCGGGGTTGTCGTCGGCGGCGTCGTGCTCGTGGTCGGCGTGGGGGGAGTGGGGGTGATCGTCGGCTTGCCCGCGGTCGGGGTCCCCGGCCGGGTCGGGGGCGTGGTCACCGGCGGGGGCGGCGGCGTGGTCGTCGCCGGCGGCGGGGGTGTGGGGGTCGGTGTGGTGACCCCGGTGACGACGAAGGTGCCGCTGGCGGTCTCCGGCTGGCTCGAGCAGGTCGCGGTGACCGTGTAGGAGCCCGGCTTCGCGCCGGCGGGGACGGCGGTGGGGAACTGCCCGCTGGTCGCCGGGGCCACTTTCGAGCCCAGTGCCGTGCCGGCCCAGGAGAAATTGATGATCCGGCAGGTCGGGAAACCGTTCCAGGAAATGGTGAAAGAACTGCCCGCCGGCCCGCTCGACGGTTTCAAACCAACCGTCGGCGGAACTTGTGCGCCGGCCAGGCCCGCACTCGCGAGCAGAAGCAACGTTCCGGCCACGGCGCCTAAAACCAGCCGAACCACGAATCGCATTGGGACGTCCCTCCCCGGTGTGTGCTCGCTGTAGCATTCCGGACCAGTCGGATAACGCAAGTAGGGGATGCCCAATGGGACGTGTCATCGCGGCGGGGGTTGCGTTGGGTTTGTGCGCGGTGCTGCTGGGCGCCCCACCCGCCTCGGCCGCATCCGGCTCGCTCCAGCTGCAGGTCTCGATCGACAAGCGGCCGATCGAGGACGCCACGGTCCCGATCGATCCGGCGAACCAGGTCGAGCTGCAGGTCGTGGCGACCAACACCGGCACCGCGCCGGTGAAGGTCCGCAGCGTGCGGCTCTCGGGCGTCGCGCTCGCGCTGACGTTCTTCGCCTACGACACGACCGCGCCCTTCGAGGTGCCGGCCCGCGGCTCGGTGTCCCGGACGTTCGTCCTCGACCTCGGTGACCTGGCCGGGCAGGCGACCGGGCTGCTGCCGTCGTCGGTCGAGCTGCTCGATGCCGGGCGTGGCACGCTCGGCGAGGCGACGACGGTCGCCGACGTCCGCGGCTCCCTCTGGTCGGTGTACGGGGTCTTCGGGCTGGCGATGCTGGTGCTGACCATCCTCGCCTGGGTGACCGCGCTGCTGGCGCTGGCCCGGCACCGGCTGGCGCCCAACCGCTGGCGCCGCGGCGTGCGGTTCCTGCCCGCCGGCTTCGGCACCGGCCTGGTCGCGGTGATCAGCCTGTCGGTGCTGCGCCTGGTCCCGCCCGAGCCGGCGATCGAGATCCCGGTGGTGCTCGGCGCGGCGGCGATCGCGTTCCTGCTCGGCTACCTGACCCCGCACCCGGCGCCGCCCGCGGTGACCGAGAGTGACGCCACCGTCCAGCTCCCGCTGCCGTCAACGCAGGAATTCACCCGATGAGCGCACCGGCCGAGCTGGTCGCCGCCCTGCCGCAGTACGACATCGGCGAGTCGATCGGCGAGGGCGGCATGGGCGTCGTGTTCGCCGGCGTGCACCGGACGCTGGGCCGCAGCGTCGCGATCAAGCAGCTGCCGTGGGACGTGCTCAACCACGCGGCGAGCAGCGAGCTCTTCGACCGCGAGGCGCGGGTGCTCGCCAGCCTGGACCACCCGCACATCGTCCCGGTGTACGACTACGTGCGGACCGGCCGCGAGCACCTGCTGGTGATGGAGCGTCTCGACGGCGGGACGGTGCACAGCCGCTTCCACGGCGGCGGCGTCAGCGGCGAGCAGGCGTGCGCGATCGGGCTGGCGATGCTGGCCGGGCTGCACGCGGCGCACCGGGCGGGCGTGCTGCACCTCGACGTCAAGCCGCGGAACCTGCTGTTCAGCACGCAGGGCGTGGTGAAGGTGGCCGACTTCGGCATCGCCAGGGTGATCAGCGAGGGCGCCACGTTGGTGACGCACGGCGGCGAGATCCTGGGAACCCCGGCGTACATCGCCCCGGAGCAGGCCATGGGCAACGCCCTGAGCCCGGCGGCCGACGTGTACGCGGCGGGGACGGTGCTGTACGAGCTGTTGTCGGGCCGGCTGCCGTTCGACAACACCCGCGGCGCGATCAGCATGATGCGCCAGCACATGTTCACCGACCCCCAGCCGATCATGGGTGTCCCGATGCCGATCGCCGGAGTGGTGATGCGCAGCCTGGCCCGCGAACTGGACGCGCGGTACCGGGAGGCGGAGTCGTTCGCGGCGGACCTCGCCGCGGCGGCGACGGTGGTCTACGGGCCGGGGTGGCTGGAGCGCGCCGGGGTCCCGGTGCTGCACCTGACACCCCGGGTGATCGCCGGGCTCAATTCGGCGACGGCCCCCGCGTTGCCGGCGGAGGCCCGGACGCGGCCGGTGGTTCGGCCGGGAGCCACGCTGGTCGGCGCGCCGACCAGCCCGCCTCCCAGCCTGCCGCCGGGGCCGGATTCGCCAGTCACGTCGTCGGCTGCTGTCCTTTGGCTGCGGTTGGCCGCCGGGGCGGCCGCGATCGTTCTCGTCGTGCTCGCCCTGCTCAACCCCGCTCGGCTGCCGCACCCGGCGTCGTCCGCGCTGAACCTCGGGGGCGCCTCCGTCTCGGCGCCGGTCGAGGTGGATCTCAGCAAGCCGCTGGTGCTGACCGGGCCCGGCAACCCCGGCCGGGTGGCGCTCGACCTGTCCGCCGCCGGGATTCCGCTCGGGTCCGCGGCCACCGAGGCGAAACCCGACGGCAACGGCTTCACCGCCGCACTCACCCTGCCGGGGATCGCCCGGTGGATCGTCGGGGGCGCCGTCACCGCCGACGTGCGGACCGGTTCGGCCACCCGGACGTTCACCCTGCTCACCAGCCAGCACCCGCTGGCCAGCGCGATGGGCGCGGGCAGCCTCATCCTGGCGCTGTTCGCCCTCGCCTACCTCGAATCGGGGCTGCGCACGATCCGCAGCGGCCACCGCTGGCGGGGCGCGGCGGTCGGCGGGCCGGTGCTGGGCCTCCTGTTCGGCGCCGCCGTGTGGCTGTGCGTTTCGGTGCTGCGCGTGCACGAACCGTCGCCGGGGTTCGGGGCCGGGTGCGCGGTGGCGGGCGCGGTCGCGGCCGGGCTGGTCGTCGCGGCGGCGCGGCGCCGGGCGTCCACAGTGGTCAGTCGACCATCCGGACGGTGACGTGCGGGCTGTAGCTCTTGCGCCGGTTCCACCCCTGCTCGGCGCAGAGACTCAGCTGGATCGCGCGGTCGGCGGGCGCCCAGTAGCCGGTGCGGACGAAGTAGCCCTCCATCGTGTTCAGCGCGCCGAGGCTCTTGCGCGCCGAGCACATCTCCCAGCCCCACTGGCGCCCGGTCTTCTCGACGCCGTTGCGGCGCACGGAGATCCGGGGGTTGCCGACCGCGCGGATGTCGGCGTCACCCTCGGTGACGTAAACGACGCCGTCGATCTTGTAGAACCGGTTGTTGTCCAGCAAGGACACCTGCCCGGAGAGGGCGATCCCGACCCGGGCGCCTTCGTCGCCCGTGAGCGTCCAATCGAGACAGAATTCCTGGACCGGAAGTTCCAGTGACTGGGTCATGACGAGGTTCCCCTGTTCTCACTGAGCGTCCCTTCCAGAAGATAAGGATTTTCCGGACGGCGGGAAGGCTTCGGCGCGATCTTCACCCGAAGCGGTTCCGGGGGTCGGATGGCTTGCGGCGCAGGGGTTTCCGGCAGCGGAGCACGGCGGGTGACCACCGGATTTCCGGCCGGGTGGTCTTCGGTGCACGAACGGTTGCCCGTCACTGTGCGTGAACTTAAGGTAAAGGAACCATTACCTTCGTCGGGACGTTGGCGGGGCATGAGCGAGCCCACTGTCATCGAGCTCGGCCCGCGCGATCTGCTCGTCGTGGCGGGGCTGCCCGGAGCCGGCAAGACGACCATGCTCCGCCATGCTGTGGCGGGGCTGCCGGTGCTGGATTCCGACCAGGTGCGGGCAAGGCTTGGGGCGGTTGTGCCGTCGGTGGTGCCGTACCGGTGTTACCGGCCGGTGGTGCACGCGTGGCACCGGCTGCGGATAGTCGGGTGCGCGCTCGGTCCGGCGTTGCTGTCCGTGGTTCGCTGCCGTGTTCCAGTGACTCTCCATCGACCCGAACGCCGGATTGTTCAGCGGCCGGCACGCCGCGTCAAGGCGGGAAAGCGTACCTTGACCCGGCGTGCCGGCCGCTGATGCGGCTGCGTATCGGTTCGGCAGGGCGGTGTGGTCGGGGGCCGGGCGTCGGGGGCTTGCGGCGGGGCCCCGCCTTCAGCGGTGCGGGCTCGCCCGGCTGGCCGCCGCCAGCCTGTAGGGCTTCCCTTGGCCGGCGCCCGCCTTGCCGGCGCAGTCCGCCGATCCCTGCCAGGGCTCCTCGACCGCCCGTGAGCTGAGCCCCCGGAGGCCTGGGAGCTTCCCGAGCGCTGCGGCACCGAACCTGACCGCGAGCGCCACCGCAACCCTCCTTTTGGTCTGGACAATTTACATATTGGTCTAGACAATAAGGTCTCTCCCTGACTGGAGGACCCGATGAGGCGTTCCCGACTGTCCGCAACCCTCGCCGCCTTCGTGCTTGCTCTCTCGGGGGTGCTCGCCGTCCCCGCTGCAGCCGCCAACCTCCTCGCCAACCCCGGCTTCGAAGCCGGGTCGCTTTCCGGCTGGACCTGCTCCAACGCGACCGCCGTGAGCACGCCCGTGCACTCCGGTGGCTACGCCCTTGCCGGCACCCCGGTCGGCGCCGATTACGCCCAGTGTGCGCAGACCGTCTCCGTTCAGCCCAACACCACCTACACCGTCTCCGCCTGGGTGCGGGGGAACCCCGTCTACCTCGGCGTCACCGGTGGCCCCTCGACCTGGTCCGGTAACCCGAGCGCCTACAACCAGCTGTCCCTCTCCTTCACCACCGGGAACCAGACCTCCGCCCAGCTCTACCTCCACGGCTGGTACGGCGCCGGTACCTACTACGCCGATGACGTCGTCCTCGACGGGCCCGGTGGCAACACCCCCGGTGCGCCCGGTGCCCCCGGTACTCCGCAAGCGACCACCGTTACCACCGGCTCCATCGGCCTGAGCTGGGGTGCGAGCGCCGGCACCGTCGCCGGGTACCGCGTCTACGAAGGCTCGGCCGTCGTTGCCACCGTCACCGGAACGAGTGCCACCGTCGGCGGACTCGCCGCGTGCACCACCCACAGCTACGCCGTCGCCGCCTACAACAGTGCCGGTGAGCCGCCCAAGAGCGGGACCGTCACCGCCAGTACCAGTGGCTGCGTCGACACCGGGCTTCCGAAGCACGCCCTCGTCGGGTACCTGCACGCCAGCTTCGCCAACGGGTCCGGGTACGTCCGGATGGCCGATGTCCCCGCCGCCTGGGACATCATCGATCTCGCCTTCGGGGAACCGACCTCCGTCACCTCCGGGGACATCCGCTTCAATCGGTGCTCCGCCACCGAATGCCCGAACGTCGAGAGCGACGCCGACTTCGTCGCCGCGATCAAGGCCAAACAAGCGCAGGGCAAGAAGGTGCTGATCTCCATCGGCGGGCAGAACGGCCAGGTCCAGCTGACCACGACCGCCGCCCGGGACAAGTTCGTCAGCTCCGTCTCCGCCATCATCGACAAGTACGGCCTCAACGGTCTCGACGTCGACTTCGAGGGCCACTCGCTGTCGCTCAACGCCGGCGACACCGACTTCCGCAACCCGACCACACCCGTCCTCGTCAACCTGATCTCCGCGCTGAAGACGCTCAAGGCCAAGTACGGCTCGGGGTTCGTGCTCACCATGGCGCCGGAGACGTTCTTCGTGCAGGTCGGGTACCAGTTCTACGGCGGCACGAGCGCCGGTGACGCGCGGACCGGCGCCTACCTGCCCGTCATCCACGCCCTGCGGGACTCGCTCACCGTGCTGCACGTCCAGGACTACAACTCCGGCCCGGTCATGGGCCTCGACAACCAGTACCACAACATGGGCGGCCCCGAGTTCCACATCGCGATGACCGACATGCTCAAAGCCGGCTTCAGCGTGGCCAACACCGGGCAGTTCTTTCCCGGCCTGCGCCCGGACCAGATCGCGATCGGGCTGCCCGCCGCCGTCAGCGCGGGCAACGGCTACACCTCGCCCGCCGACGTCCAGACGGCGGTGAACTGCCTGGTCAAGGGCAGTGGCTGCGGTTCGTACACGCTGCGCGGGGGAACCTCGCCCGGCTTCCGCGGGCTGATGACCTGGTCGATCAACTGGGACAAGTACTACGGCTGGGAGTTCCAGAACAGCCACGAGCCGTTCCTCAACGCCCTGCCGTGACCGTCGGCGGTGTGCCCCGCCGCCGCGGTGGGGCACACTGCTGAAGTGGTGCTGGTGACGTTATGAAGCGCGCTCCGGGCGAGTCCGTGCTCTCGCGCGTCGTCCGCATCTTCGAGGCGTTCGGGCCGGACGCGCCGGCGCTGCGCGTCACCGACATCGCGCGGGGGGCGAACCTGCACGTCGCGACGGCGTCGCGGCTGGTCGAGGAGCTGGTCGGGCACGGCTGGCTGCGGCGTGACCCCGATCGGAAGATCCGCGTGGGTGTCCGGCTGTGGGAGCTGGCGTCCCGCGCCTCGCCGACGCTCGGGCTGCGCGAAGCGGCGATGCCGTTCATGGAGGACCTGCACGCCGTCGTCGGGCACCACACCCAGCTCGCGGTGCTGGAGGACCGCGAGGTGCTGTTCGTCGAGCGGCTGTCGGCGCCCGGCGCGGTCGTCAACGTGACGCGGGTGGCCGGCCGGCTGCCGCTGCACGCGTCGTCGTCCGGGCTGGTGCTGCTCGCCCACGCGCCCGCTGACCTGCAAGAACAGGTGCTGGCAGGCCCGCTGGAAGCCTTTCGCCGCACGACGCTGACCGAGCCGGGGCGGCTGCGCCGGTTCCTCGCCGACGTCCGGCGGAACGGGTACGCGTTCTGCGCCGGGTTCATCGACGAGGAAACGACGGGGATCGCGGTACCGCTGCGGGGGCCGGCCGGCGAGGTCGTCGCGGCGCTGTCGGTGATCGTGCCCAACGACCGGAACGCGCGCATGCAGATCCCGGCGCTGCGGGCCGCGGCGCGCGGGATCTCGCGGGCGATGGGGAATTCCTCTCACTGAATGAGAATGCACTGGTGGCGGGCGGTGTCGCCGAGCCATGCTCGGGCCCTGTCGCGGGAAAGGACCTTCTCCAGTGCGCACTCAGGTCGCCATCGTCGGCGCCGGCCCGGCCGGGCTGCTGCTGTCCCACCTGCTCGGTCTCGAAGGCATCGACTCGGTGCTGCTCGAACGGCAGACCGCCGAGTACGTCCAGGCACGCATCCGCGCCGGAATCCTCGAGGCGGGGACGGTGGAACTCCTGCGGGACGTCGGCCTCGGCGCCCGGCTCGACGGCGAGGGCATGGAACACCGCGGCATCCACCTGCAGTGGCCGGAGCACCGGCACCACGTCGACTTCACCGGCCTCATCGGCCGGTCGGTGACGGTCTACGGGCAGACCGAGGTGACCAAGGATCTGATGGCGGCGCGGGAAAAGGCGGGCCGCCCGGCGTACTACTCGGCCGCCGACGTCACGCTGCACGACGTCGCCGGGTCGCCGTCGGTGACCTTCGTGGACGATTCCGGCGCCGCGCGGCGGATCGAGGCGGACGTGGTGGTCGGCTGCGACGGCTTCCACGGCCCGAGCCGGGCGTCCGTTCCGGAACCGCGGGTCTGGGAGCGGGCGTACCCGTTCGCGTGGCTGGGCGTGCTGGCCGACGTCGCGCCGTCGACGGACGAGCTGATCTACGCCTGGCACCCGGACGGGTTCGCGATGCACAGCATGCGCTCGCCGCGGGTGAGCCGGTTCTACCTGCAGGTGGCGCCGGACGAGGACATCGCGCGGTGGAGCGACGACCGGATCTGGGCCGCGCTGTCCGAACGGCTCGGCGTGCCGGGGTGGACGCTGGAGACCGGGACGATCACGGAGAAGAGCGTGCTCCCGATGCGGAGCTTCGTGACGACCCCGATGCGGCACGGAAACCTGTACCTGGCCGGGGATGCGGCGCACATCGTGCCGCCGACGGGGGCGAAGGGGCTGAACCTGGCGGTGGCGGACGTCGCCCTGCTGGCGCGGGCACTGACGGCGTCGTTCCGCGGCGACGACCGGCTCGTGGACGCGTACTCGGAGACGGCGTTGCGGCGAGTCTGGCGCTGCACGCACTTCTCCTGGTGGATGACCTCGATGCTGCACCGTCACGGCGACGGCTTCGACGCCCAGCTCCAGCTTTCCCAGCTCCAGCGCACGGTGACGTCGACGGCCGCGAAGACCGAACTGGCCGAAAACTACGCCGGCCTACCCCTGTAGCCGATCGTCGCCGCCTTCCTCCGCGACGGGGCCCGGCGCCACGCCAGCCGGATCCGCCTTCGGCAGCCGGACGGTGAACGTCGATCCGGTGTCCACTTCGGACTCGACGGTGACCGTGCCGCCGTGCGCCGCCACGAGGTGGCGCACGATGGCGAGGCCGAGCCCGCTGCCGCCGGTCTGGCGGCTGCGAGACTTCTCGGCCCGCCAGAACCGGTCGAACACGTGCGGCAGGTCCTCGGCGGCGATGCCGGATCCGGTGTCCGCCACGGCGAGCGTCACCTCGTCCACAGTGGACGACACCCGGATCGTCACCCGGCCGCCGGGCGGCGTGTGCCGGATCGCGTTCGTCACCAGGTTGCCGACGACCTGCCGGAGCCGGACCGGGTCGGCGGGCAACGTGGCTTCGCCGAGCGCTTCGACGGTGAGCGTGACCCCGCCGGCGGCGGCGCGGTCGGCGTGCGCGGCGGCGACGTGGCCGGCCAGCTCCGCCGCGTCGAGGGGCTCGGGGTGCAGGCGCAGCTGCCCGGCGTCGGCCGCGGCGAGGTCCTGCAGGTCGTCGACGATGTGCTGCAGCAGCACGGTTTCCTCGAGCAGTGACGCGCTCAGGGCCCGGTCGAACGGGAGGTGCCCGTCTTCGGCGGCCTCCAGCCGGCCGCGGATGACGTTGAGCGGGTTGCGCAGCTCGTGGGCGATGTCGCTGACCATCGCCTTGCGCTGCTCCTCGATGCGCTCGCGCCGCGCCGTGAGGTCGTTGAACGCGGCGGCGAGGTACCCGACCTCGTCGCGGGACTTCACCGGGGCCGGCCGGTCCTGCTGCGCGGCCTCGGTCAGCGCCCGCAGCGGACGGGACAGCCGCCGCGCGACGAGCGCGGTGAGCGCGACGGCCAGCACCAGCACGCCACCGGTCACCGCCAGGATCCGGGTGAGGTTCTCCCGCGACAGCGTGAACGTCGGCAGCGGCGACCCGCCCGGGCCGAGCGTGAACAGCAACGCGGGCGGCGCGACGTACGGCGCGAGCTGCTCACGGCGGGCCGAGTCGAGGCAGTCCTCGATCGGCCGTTGATCGGAGACGTCGAGGACCTCCAGGTCGAGGCCGAGCTTCACCTGCCCGCCACCCTGGTTCTGCAGGCAGCGGTTGACGGCGTCGTTCAGGCTCGTCAGCGCGGCCTGTTCGGTCGGGGTGGGGGCGGCGAGCTCGAAGAGCCCGCACTTGCCCGCGTAGTAGCGGGCGGAGAGCGGTTCGAGCCCGGTGAGCTGCGGCCGCCCGCTCGGCGAGTCGCGCACCTGACCGGGCAGGCCGAACGCGGCGAGGCAGGCGGTGGCCTTCTTGGCCAGCGCGGTGAGCTCCTCGCGTTCGGACGGGGGCAGCTTGAACGGGCCGGCCGCGCGCGGGTCGATACCGCTCGTCCCGGCCTCGGGCAGCAGCACCGGGTCCACGTGCAGGGGATCGACCGACGCGGTCGCCTTGACCGGCAGGGTGACCGGAGCGCCGCCGGAATCGCCGAGCACGCGCCGGTCGAGGGTGGTCAGCACGACCCGGCGGCCGGTCTGTTCCGACAGCGCCCGCAGCCGGGGGCCGACCTGGTCCCACGTGTGGTTCACCGCGGCGAAGCCGAGCAGCTCGGTGTAGATCGTCGCGTCGCCGGAGAGGGCCTGGCCCTGCTCCTGCTGGATCGCGCGGGTGGTGGTCTGCACGGCCAGCCAGGCGGTCGCCGCGATGGAGGCGAGCGCGATGAGCAGGGAGACGGCGGTGAGCCGGACGACCAGGCTGCGCCGCCTCGGGAAGCTACGCCCCATCTTCCGCCGTCAGCTTGTAGCCGACCCCGAAGACGGTCCGCAGGTGGACGGGCTTCTGCGGGTCCGGCTCGATCTTCTTCCGCAGGTTGAGCACGTGGACGTCGATGATCCGGGTGCTGACGAACCGGTCGTCGCCGCGGGTCAGTTCGAGCAGCTGCCGCCGGGTGAACACCCGGCCCGGTTGCCGGATCAGCGTCTCGAGCAGCTGGAACTCGCCCGGAGTGGTGTCCACCGGGCGCCCGTCGACCGACACCTCGTGCCGCACCGGGTCGAGCCGCAGGCTGCCCGCGCGCAACGCGGTGTCGGGCGGCTCGCGGCGCCCGGCGGTCCGCCGCAGCAGCGTCCGGACCCGGGCCATCAGCTCGCGCGGGCTGTACGGCTTGGTCAGGTAGTCGTCGGCGCCGAGGTCGAGGCCGAGCAGCAGGTCGTCCTCGGTGGCGCGGGCGGTGAGCATCAGCACCGCGACGTCGGACTCCTGCCGCAGGATCCGGCAGACGTCGAGACCGTCGACGTTCGGCATCATCACGTCGAGGACCAGCAGGTCGGGGCGGTCGCGCCGGGCCTCGTCGAGCGCCGCCCGGCCGTCCGGGGCCAGCACCACGGTGTGGCCTTCGCTTTCGAGGTAGAGCCGGAGGACCTCGGCCTGCTTCTCGTCGTCTTCCGCGACCAGTACACGTGCGCACACGGCGTCGAGGGTAGGCGTCCTGACACCGTTCCCACCGCATCCTGACCGGATCTTCACACCTTGGCGTGCGTTCGTGACTCCGGGCTACGACCGTCGCCGCGATGACGGCTTTCGGCATTCCCGGCAGGAATTGTCGGGATAACGCTTGCGTCCCGGTTCTCCGGACTCGTTGCGGATCCCGCCGGCCGCCCGATTCCAGGGGCGGACACGGAAGGACGTGATGGCCGTGAACGCGACCAGAATCGCCGTGGCCGCCCTGGTGCTGCTGGGCGCGGCCGCGTGCGGGATTCCCGTGACCGGCGTGCCGGTGCCGGTCACCGTGGTTCCACCGGCCCCGGTGACCAGCACCGCGACGGTCGCGGTGCCCGCACCGGTGTACGTCCAGCCGCCGGTTTCCCCGCCACCGAGGCAAACCACGGAAGCGGGCGTGGTGGTCGCGTACTACGACGCGATCAACCGGCGTGACTTCGCCACCGCCTGGTCCCTCGGCGGCAGCCGCGTCGCGGGCAGCGGCGGGTACGCCAAGTACGCCAACGGTTTCGCGACGACGGCGTGGGACACGCTGACGGTCACCGACGTCCGCGGCGGCACGGTGTACGTGGTGCTGTCGGCGGCCCAGACCGACGGCACCACCCGCACGTTTTCCGGCACGTACACCGTTTCCGGCGGCGTCATCGTCGGCAGCCGCATGACCAGGACGGGATGAGGACCGCCATGCGTACACTTCGGACAGTTGCGGCGCTTGGCACCGTGCTCGCGCTCGCTTCGTGCGGCTTGCCGCACACGGTGGCCGGAAACGCTTCCCAGGCACCGGTTTCGACCGCGACGGTGACGGCGCCGAGCACCCCGGCGGTGACCGCGCCCGTCCCGCAGACCGTCTTCGTGCCACCGCCGCAAACGGTGACCGCCGCCCCGGCGGGCGTCGCCGCGTCGAGCCAGTGGTACGCCCAGCAGAGCTGGATCAACGCCCAGCCGGGGGTCGCCATCACCCCGGCGGCCGGCCAGACGCCCTGCCAGTGGCTGTTCGTCAGGGGGTACAGCTACGCGCAGGCCTACGCCGCCTGGGCCCGGAACGGCTACCCGGCGAGCTGGTCGGCGACGAACGACGGCTACCCGTGCCAGAAGTCCTACGGCATGCAGCACTGAGCGACCCAGGTTGCGAAACCGGGCCGAGAGCGAGGTGCGCTCCCGGCCCGGTCGCCGTCAGGTCAAGCTCGAACAGGATCTCGCGTCCGGATCCTGAGCCCCCTTCGGGACCCACCGCACGTTCGCGAACGACGCCTGGAACGTGCCGTCGGTGTAGACCAGGAACGGGGTGTTGATGTGCTCGAAGTCCAGCCCGTTGTTGAAGCAGGACACCGGGATCTTCACCGTCGTCTTCGGGCCGCCCGCCAGGTCGGTGAACAGCTTGGTCGCGTTCACCTCGGAGAAGCACGGGTAGACGCAGTGCATGCTGATCACCGTCCGGTTGGCCGGTGCCTGCTGCACGACCGTGTCGAACTCGAGGGCGGCGTCGGCGTTCAAATAACCGCGCAGGTCGTTCGTGCCCGCCGTGTTCTGCATGTACAGCTGGGCCGCGCCCGCGCCGGTCCAGGTTGCCTTCAGGCCGTCGGCCTGCACGTTGACGTCCGCCGGGACGACGTTGATCTCGCTGTGGGCCGCCGTGCCGTCCGGGCCGATCACCGTGCCGCCCCAGTTCTCCGCCGAGCCGATCTGGCTCGTGTACGGCGGGACGTCGGTGCGGTCGAAGATCGACAGGTCCTCGGTCGCGGTCCCGCCGCCGCCGGTCGAGGTGCAGGACGCCGGCCCGGAGGTCTCGTCCAGCGGCCCGACCGTCGCGCGCTGCCCGGTCTTGAGACCGTAGCCGAGCTTGAACAGCGGGTCGTAGCCCGGCGACCAGGGGTTGAGCGGCGTCTGGCACGCGCTCTTCGGCCACGAGTACGACAGCGTGCCCTGGTAGCCGGTCCCGTCCTTGCCCTTGACCAGCATGTCGGCGACGCCGCCGCCCTCGGTGCCGGGCAGCCAGGCCGCCACGAACGCGTCGGAGCGGTTGATCTCCTTGTTCATGTACAGCGGACGGCCGCCGACGTACACGGTGACGACCGGGGTGCCCTTGCCGCTGACCTTGTCCAGCACGGCCAGGTCCTCGGGGTAGAGCTTCGCCGCCTCGAGCGACTTGCGGGTCAGGTCGCCGACGCCCTCGGCGTACGGCGTCTCGCCGATGACGGCGATGACCGCGTCGAAGCCCTTCGGGTCGACGGTGCCGGTGGCGTCGAAGGTGACGTTGGCGTCGCCCAGGTCCTGCTTGATGCCGGTCAGGATCGAGGTGGCGTTCGGGAAGTCGGCGTTCGTGTTGCCGGTGCCCTGCCAGCTCAGCGTCCAGCCACCCGTCTGGTTCGTGATGTTGTCGGCGCTCTTGCCGACGACCAGGACCTTCGACGCCGGCTTGAGCGGCAGCACGTTGCCGTTGTTCTTCAGCAGCGTCTGCGACTCGCGGACGGCGTCGCGCGCCAGCCAGTTGTCCTTCAGCGCCTCGTCGGAGTTGGCGTAGGAGCGGTCCGACGGCTTCTGCGACTCGAACAGGCCGTCACGCAGCTTGACGCGCAGGATGCGGGTGACGGCGTCGTCGATGCGCGCCATCGGGATCTGGCCGCTCTGCACCTGGGCGACGGTGTTGGTGATGAACGCCTTCCAGTCGTTCGGCACCATCACCAGGTCGATGCCGGCGTTGATCGCCTGCGGGCACGAGGAGTTCGTGCAGCCGGGGACCTGGCCGATGGCGTTCCAGTCGGACACGAGCAGGCCGTCGAAGCCGATCTTGCCCTTGAGGATCTGGTTCAGCGCCTTGTCGCTGCCGGTCAGCTTGCCCTCGTTGATGCCGAGGTCGGCGTTGGTCCAGCTGTTGAACGACACCATCACGGTCTGGGCGCCGGCGGCGAGCGCGCCGTAGTAGCCCTGGCCGTGGATGTTGATCATGTCCGCCTCGGACGAGGGGTTGACGCCCTGGTCCTGGCCGTTGATCGTGCCGCCGTCGCCGATGAAGTGCTTGGCGGTGGCGATCACGCCGTTGTAGCCGATGCGCTTGGTGGCGCCGTCCTGGAGGCCGTCGATGGCTTCGAAGCCGTACGCGCGCGTGATGCGCGGGTCTTCGGAGAAGCCTTCGTAGGTGCGGCCCCAGCGGTCGTCCTGGACGACGGCGAGGGTGGGCGAGAAGGCCCAGTCCTGGCCGGTGGCGCGGATCTGCCGGGCGGTGGCGCCGGCGACGTCACGGACCAGGCACGGGTCGTGCGCCGCGCCGAGGCCGATGTTGTGCGGGAAGACGGTGGCGCCGTAGACGTTGTTGTTGCCGTGCACGGCGTCGATGCCCCAGATGACGGGGACCTTCGTGCGGCTCGTCTTCGAGGCGTTCCAGTAGGAGTCGGCGAGGTTCAGCCAGTCCTGCTGGGTCGCGTGCTTGTTCGCGCCGGGCCACGAGCCGCCGCCGTTGAGGACCGAGCCGATGGCGTACTGGCGGACCTCGTCGGGGGTGATGGCGGCGATCTCGGGCTGCGTCATCTGCCCGACTTTTTCCTCGAGCGTCATGCCCTTGAGGATCTCGGCGATCCGCTGCTCGTCGCCGTCCTTGCCCTTGAGGCGGCTGTCGACCTTCGGCCAGTCCGCGAGGGTCGGCAGGGTCTTCTCGATCTTGGCGCAGCCGTTCTTGTCCTTGGCGGGCTGCCCGATGACCGGCTGGGGCACTTCGGCTTGGGCCGGCGTCGCCTGGGCGATCCCGCCCAGCAGGCTCAGGCTCATCAGCGTGACGAGCGAACTTCGGCGCGCACGAGACCACGTGCGGGATCTTCTGGCCATGGGTCTGGTCCATTCTGCGATGAACGGCGGACCGGCCGATCCTCACCGCGCAACGGGAGGGCGTCAAGGGTTTCGATTGTTTGGAGGGCGTGTTAATTCTCGACATAAACTAAGAGTCGGCCGGTGGCGCGGCCACGTCTAACGCGTAACGCTGTTGCGGTCAAGGGCACTGACGGGCAAGGGTTTTGCCCCATGGACATCCGCCGTGTGGTCTCGCTCGATCCGCTCTTGGCGGCCGGGCACCTGTTCGACGATCCCCCGCGGCCGGACGCCGCCGAGCGCTTCCTCGCTTCCGAAGGCCACCACCTGCTGGTCGCGTACGTCGACGAGGTGCCCGCGGGCATGGTGACCGGGGTGGAGACGACCCACCCGGACAAGGGCACCGAGATGTTCCTGTACGAACTGGGTGTCGACGCCGCCTTCCGCGGGCAGGGCCTCGGCCGGTCGTTGGTGACGGCGCTCGGGGACCTGGCCCGCGAGCGCGGGTGTTACGGCATGTGGGTCGTCACGGAAGGGGACAACGCCCCGGCGAAGGCGACCTACCGCGCGGCCGGCGGAGTCGCCGAGGAGGGGCAGGCGGTCTTGGTCTGGACGTTCGGCTGAGCGCGCGGCTCAGCTCAGCACCGAGCCCGGCAGTTCCTCGAAGATCAGCCACGTCCGCGTCGATCGCACGCCCTCCAGCGCCTGCAGCCGCTCCAGGACGACGTCCCGCAGGGTCGAGTTGTCCGGCGTCCGGACCAGCAGCAGGATGTCGAAGTCGCCGCCCACCAGTGCCACGTGGTCGACGTACGGGATCTCGTGCAGGTCCGTCGCCATCGTGCGCCACGACGTCTGCTCGACCGTCACCATGATGTACGCCGACGTGCCCAGGCCCGCCCGGCGCGGGTCGATCCGCGCGCCGAAGCCCGTGATGACCCCCTCCGCCATCAACCGCTCCAGCCGCGCGTACGCGTTCGTGCGCGAGATGTGGAGTTTTTCCGCCAGCGCGCGCACCGCCAAGCGGCCGTCCGCGGAGAGTTCGGCCAGCATCGCCCGGTCGACGTCGTCCAGGGCCGGGACCGTTCGTCCCGGCAGACCGCCGTGAGCCAGGACACCGGTGGACGTTTGGGTGCCAGCAGGCCCCGGAGAAGACAGTTTGTCGCTCATTTCCGCCAACCCTTGAACACAACACCGCCGAGAACGACCATTTCAGCATCATATGTCTGGGAGAGGTGGTGCGCGTCATGGCTGTGATGTCTTCGGAGACCCTGCTGCCGTCCGCTACCCCGGTGCGGTTCGTCGCCGAAGACGGGAGCCGGGCCGATGAGCACGGTGGGTACGGCGAGCCCACCGGAGACCGGCTCAAGGAGGCCTACCGGCTGATGGTCCTGGGCCGCCGGTTCGACGTGCAGGCGACCGCGCTCACCAAGCAGGGCAGGCTCGCCGTCTACCCCTCCAGCGCCGGCCAGGAGGCCTGCCAGGTCGCCGCGGCGCTCACCCTCGAAACCCGGGACTGGCTCTTCCCGACCTACCGCGACTCCGTCGCCCTCGTCGCCCGCGGCCTGAAGCCCGGCGAAGTCCTGACGCTGCTTCGCGGCGACGCGCACTGCGGCTACAACCCGGTCGAGACGCGCGTAGCGCCTCAGTGCACTCCGCTGGCGACGCAGACTCTGCACGCCGCCGGGCTGGCGCACGCGATGCAGCGACGCGGCGAAGACGCTGTCGCGCTCGCGCTCATTGGGGACGGCGCCACCAGCGAAGGCGACTTCCACGAAGCGCTCAACTTCGCGGCCGTCTTCAAGGCGCCCGTCGTGTTCTTCGTGCAGAACAACCGCTTCGCCATCTCGGTGCCCTTCGAGAAGCAGAGCGCCGCGGCCGCGCTGGCGTACAAGGGCGTCGGCTACGGCATGCGCTCGGAGCAGGTCGACGGCAACGACGCCGTCGCCGTCCTGGCCGTTCTCGACGACGCGGTGAAGCACGCGCGCGAAGGCAAGGGACCGGTCCTCGTCGAGGCCCACACCTACCGCATCGACGCCCACACCAACGCCGACGACGCCACCCGTTACCGCGACGCCGAAGAAGTCGCGAAGTGGCGCGAAGCGGACCCGCTCAAGCGGCTCGAGACCTTCCTCAAGAGCCGGAACCTGCTGCAGGACACCGAAATCGAGCGGTTCGCGGCCGCCGCCGAGGTGTTCGCCCAGTCCGTCCGCGACACGCTCAACACCGAGCCCGAGCTCGACCCGCTGTCGCTGTTCGACCACGTCTACGCCGAACCCACCCCCCAGCTGCGGCGGCAGCGGGCGGCCCTCGAAGCCGAACTGGAGGCCTGATGACGACCACCATGGCGCAGGCGCTCAACGCGGCCCTGCGGGACGCCCTCAAGGACGACGACCGCGTCCTCGTGTTCGGCGAGGACGTCGGCACGCTCGGCGGCGTCTTCCGCGTCACCGACGGCATCACCGCCGACTTCGGCGAGGAGCGCTGCTTCGACACCCCGCTCGCCGAAGCGGGCATCGTCGGGTTCGCCGTCGGGATGGCGATGGGCGGGTTCCGCCCGGTCGTCGAGATGCAGTTCGACGCCTTCGCCTACCCCGCGTTCGAGCAGATCACCTCGCACGTGGCGAAGCTGCGCAACCGCACCCGCGGCGCGCTCTCGCTGCCGATGGTCATCCGCGTGCCCTACGCCGGCGGCATCGGTGGCGTCGAGCACCACTGCGACTCCAGCGAGGCCTACTACACGCACACGCCCGGCCTGCGCGTCGTCACGCCGGGCACCGCGCAGGACGCCTACGACCTGCTCCGCGACGCCATCGAGTCGCCCGACCCGGTGGTCTTCCTCGAACCGAAGTGCCGCTACTGGTCGAGTGAAGAGGTCACCTTCACCCGCTCCGGCCCGGCCATTGACCAGGCCGTGGTCCGGCGGCACGGCAAGGACGTCACGCTCATCGCGTACGGCCCGATGGTCGCCACCGCGCTGGAAACCGCCGAAGCGGCGAAGGCCGAGGGCTGGGACGTCGAGGTCGTCGACCTGCGGTCGCTGTCGCCGTTCGACGACGAGACCGTCACCGCTTCGGTCCGCCGCACCGGGCGGGCGGTGGTGGTCCACGAGGCCGCGGGCTTCGGCGGCTACGGCGCCGAGGTCGTCGCGCGCGTCACCGAGCAGTGCTTCCACCAGCTCCACGCGCCCGTCCTGCGGGTCACCGGGCTCGATATCCCGTACCCGGCACCGAAGCTGGAGCGCCACCAGCTGCCGGACGTCGACCGGATCCTCGACACGATCGCGCGCCTGCAGTGGAACGACACGCCGGTGGTGGCCGGTGCCTGACTTCCTGCTGCCGGACCTCGGCGAAGGCCTGACCGAGGCGGCGATCGTGGACTGGCGGGTCAAGGTCGGCGACACCGTCGACGTCGACCAGGTCGTCGTCGAGGTGGAGACGGCGAAGGCGGCGGTCGAGGTGCCGGTGCCGTTCGCCGGCGTGGTGTCCGCGCTGCACGGCGAGCCGGGGCAGCTGCTGCCGGTCGGCGCGCCGCTGCTGAGCGTCGGCGGGTTCGCCGAGCCCGGTGTCACGACGTCATCCGGGAGCGGAAACGTCCTGATCGGCTACGGCACCGCGCCCACCACCCGGCGCAAGCGGGTCCGCCGCGTCGAAACGCCCGCCCCGAAGGCCAAGGCGCCCGGCGTGATCTCGCCGTTCGTCCGGAAGCTGGCCGCCGACAACGGGATCGACCTCGCGAAGGTCACCGCCACCGGCGCGGACGGCATCATCCGCCGCGCGGACGTCGAGGCGGCGCTGAAGAAGCCGGTCGCGAAGGGCAAGCGCATCCCGTTGACCGGGGTTCGCAAGGCCGTCGCCGACAAGCTCACGACGTCCCGCCGGGAGATTCCCGAGGCGACGGTGTGGGTGGACGTCGACGCGACCGAGCTGGTCGCCGCCCGCGCGGCGCTGAACGCCAAGACCGACCGGCCGGTCAGCCTGCTCGGGCTGATCGCGCGGTTCGCCGTCGCGGGGCTTCGCCGGTACCCGGAGCTGAACTCGCGCGTCGAAGGCGGCGAAATCGTCCTGCTCGACGAAATCCACCTCGGGTTCGCGGCGCAGACCGACCGCGGCCTGGTCGTGCCGGTGGTGCGCGACGCCGGGGCGCTCTCCACCCGGGACCTGTCGGCGGCGATCGGCGAGCGCGCCCGCACCGCCCGGGACGGCAAGCTCGCGCCCGCGGACCTGACCGGCGGCACCTTCACGGTGAACAACTACGGCGTCTTCGGCGTCGACGGCTCGGCCGCGATCATCAACCACCCCGAGGCGGCCATCCTCGGCATCGGCCGGATCATCGACCGGCCGTGGGTCGTCGACGGCGGGCTGGCGGTGCGGAAGATCTGCGAGCTGACGCTGGCCTTCGACCACCGCGTCTGCGACGGCGGCACGGCGGGCGGGTTCCTGCGGTTCGTCGCCGACTGCGTGGAGTCACCGGTCACCGCGCTGGGAGACCTCTGACGACTCACCGGCCGCGTTGGCCGGTGGTGCCGGTGGTCGCACTTAAAGTGGTTGCGTGACGACACCGGCCCAGCACGACCGCGATCTGGCGGAGGGCCGCGTGGCGCGGCTCAAGCAGGACCTGCGGGACGGCCTCGCGACCCCGCCCGCGGACGTCGACGAGATGGACGGGCTCGTGGCGACGGCCCACCGGCTGCTCGACGCCGAGCTGGTGTTCGACGAGGCCAAGCGGCGCCTCGCCGACGCCGAGCTCGAGTCCCGGCACGCGGCGACGCAGCGCGCGGTCGTCTGGTTCGCGGCCCCGGCCGTCCTGGTGTCGCTGGCCGCCGCGGCGCTGGTGCTGTTCGAGGTGCTTTCGCCGGTGTGGCTGCTGGTGCTGGTGCCGCTGTTCGGCGCGGGCCTGTGGATCGGCTTCGCCCCGGTCCGCCGGGCCGGGGCCGTGATCCGCGAGCGCACGCGCGCGGCGTGGGCGGGCGGTGTCACGGCGTTCGCGCTGGCCGGTGCCTTGCTCCCGTGGGCCGCGGCCGTCGTCTGCACGATCCTGACGGCAGTGGGCGCCGTGGGCACGATCGCGCTGCTGTGGCGGGAAAGCCGGATCCCGTGAGCCACGGCTACGTGACCTACGGCGACGATCCCGAGTTCTCGGAGGAGTACCTCGAGTCCGCCGATCCGGCGCGCCGCGACCTCGACGAGCTGTTCGCGGCGGTCGACGGGCTGCGCGCGGCCGACGACCGCTTGGGTCAGGACGTCGCCGAACTGACCGAGCGGCTCGAAAGCGGCGGCCCGGACCGCCACGACGACCGGATCGACCTGCTCGCCCGGCAGCTGGAGCGGCTGCAGCAGCAGGTCCGCGTCCTGGAGCGCGCGGTGCGCGTGGCCGACGGGGTGCCGCAGGCGGACCTCGACGACGTCGGCGCGGAGACGCGCGCGCTCGCGGCCGAGGCGGCGCGGTGGGACGACCTGCACAAGGAGCTCGTCACCAAGGAGCAGCGGGCCCGGCACGCGGAGGAGATCGCGCACCTGGACGCGGTCCGAGGGGCGCTTTCGCAGTGCGACGCCGACTTGGTGGCCGTCATCGGCGTCTTGGCCGCGACGGACCGGGGCTCCCGGGCGCGCGGCGACGCGGAGTCGCGCCTGCGCGCGCTGGCGACACGGCGCCGGACGGTGCTGGACGAGGAGATCCCGGCGGCCGCGGCCGCGGCGGAGAAGGCGCGGCTGGCGTTGCGCGAGGCGGACGCCGTCGAGGCGCGGGTGGTGCCGCAGCTGGAGCGGGCCGAACGAGCGTGGCACGACCTGCAGGTGCGGCTGCGGACGCGGATCACCGACGCGCTGGGGTCGAACGTCCTGCTGCCGGCGTGGTTCGGGAACGCGCTGGGGGTGGCCCCGCCGTCCGGCACCTCGGGTGACGCGTGGATCCGGACGGCCGCGTCGGTCTTGGCGTACCGGGTGACGTTCGGCGTGACCGATCCGGCGCTGCCGCTGGGCCCGCCGGCCTCGGAGGCCGCGGACACGACGGAACGCCGCTGGACCTGGCGAGCCCGGCTCGAGTCCGATTTGGACGAACTCGCCCTCTAGTTGTGCCCGGGGAGGCCGACCGCCCGAGACGATGATCCGCCGCTCGGTTTTCCGGGGACACGGGCGGCGGCTGCGGCGACGGTTTCCAGGTCTTCGTTCGAGAAGCCGGCGCGGCTCAGCACCGCCAGGGACTTGTTCGTCGCCAGCGTGCACAACGCCAGCTCTGCCGCCTCCTGCCCATCGGCCCCCGCCGCCAGCAGCGCCTGCTCCAGCATCGCCCGCACACCGTCGATCATGGCGCGGACCATCGCCTGGCCCTCCGCGTCGAGGGCCGGGAACTGCGCGGCCGACACCGTGAGCAGGCAGCCGTCCGGGACCGTCGGGTCGGCGATGCGGTTCAAGGTGACCCGCAGGTAGGCGGCCACCACGGCGCTCGGGCTCGGATGGGGGCCGGACAGTGCCCGGTCGTAGCGCGGGTGGTAGGTCTGCGCGTACCGCTCGAGGCTTTTGCGGAAGAGGGTGCTCTTGTCGCCGAACGTGCCGTAGAGCGAGCTCCGGCCCAGGCCCGTGCCCTCGGTCAGGCGGTCGATCGAGGCCTCCGAATAGCCCCAGCGCCAGAAGACGTGCATCGCCCGTCGTAACGCCTCGTCCACGTCGAATTGCTTGCGGCCCGCCATGGTTCATCAGCCTACGCATCTTGCACCGATCGTTTCAAGATGCGTAGAGTCCCCGACATGACAAGTTGCACCGATCGTTCCACGATGAGTACGGCCGACGGCACGACAAGCTTGAGTTCGCTGCGGCTGCCCGACGGGTTCACCGACGTCTTCACCAGCCGGCTCGTGGAGCTGAACGGGCTGCGGCTGCACGCGGTCACCGGCGGGGACGGCCCGCCGCTGCTGCTGGTCGGCGGGTGGCCGCAGACCTGGTACGCCTGGCGGGAGGTGATGCCCGCGCTCGCCCGCGAGCACACCGTCGTCGCCGTCGACTCGCGCGGGGCCGGGCTCTCCGACAAACCCGACGACGGTTACGACGCCGGCACGCTGGCCGCCGATCTGGTCGCGCTGATGGCCGCGCTCGGGCACGACCGGTTCGACGTGGCCGGCCACGACATCGGCATGTGGACCGGATACGCCCTCGCCGCCGACCACCCCGAGCGGGTGGGGCGGCTCGCCGTCGTCGACGCCATCATCCCGGGTATCACGCCGACCCCGTCGGTCTTCGGCCCGGCCGCGGTCAACCAGCGGCTCTGGCACTTCGGCTTCAACCGGCTCACCGACCTCAACGAGGAGCTGGTCCGGGGGTGGGAGCGGCTGTTCTTCGGCTACCAGTTCGCCACCAAGGCCGCCACCCCGGACGCGATCCCCGCGTACGTCGTCGACGTCTACGTCGATGCGATCGTCGCGGATCCTCGCGGGCTGCGGGCGAGCTTCGCTTACTACCGGGCGCTGGACGAGACGATCGCGCAGAACGAGCAGCGCGGGAAAACCCGGTTGACGCTGCCGGTGCTCGCCGTCGGCGGCGCGCGGTACAGCGGCGCGCTGGTCGCCGAGACGATGCGGCCGGTGGCCGGCGATGTCACCGGGGTGGTCGTCGACGACTGCGGCCATTACGTGGCCGAAGAGCAGCCGGCGCGGTTCATCGAGATCCTGCAGGATTTCCTCGGTGGCAAACCGGGAGCAGGCGTGCCGCACGGCTGACCCGTTCGTGGTGGAGTACCGCGGCGTGGCATCACGGGTGACGTCCGTCGCGGGGTGCTCGGAGGGCGGACTCCAACTGGCGATGCAGCTCGCCCAGGCGGGTCTTGCCCGGGTTGCCCGGCGGGAAGCGGTGCAGGAGGGTGCTCACCTCCGGTGGGGCCTGCGAAAGTGCCCATTCGATCTCCGCCTCCGCGGAACCACCCGCCAGTTCGCGCGCCAACGCTGCCTGCTGGGCCGGGCCCACGATGTGCTTCACCTGATGCGGCGACGCCAGGGGATGCAGGTAGGCGGCCCCGGCCGCGCCGACCGCCGCACGCGCCGCCGCCGAAGCTGCCGGATCGGCTGCCTCGCCCGCCGCGGCCAGGGCTGCCCACGCCGCCGTGCGCAGGGCCTTGGTGCGCGGGGCGCCCGCGGCGAACTCCTCGGCCGCCGCGATCGCCGCGCGGGGGCGGGCGTCGGAGGGGATGCGGGACTCGTACAGCGGCAGGACCCGGGAAGCGCAGGCCGCCGCCCAAGCCGTCAACGCCCGGAGTTCGGCGAGAGTCAGCTCCATGTGGGTGAAGCGTATCCTTGAAAGCCCGATTGAGACTTTCAGACGGTCGCCGGGCGGCGCAGGGCCTGCCGGCGGAGGCGGTTGAACAGCTTCGGGTTGTTCAGGGCGAAGACTCCGACCGTCGAGCCGTCCCGGGAGAACGTCGCCACGAACGATGACGACGCCGGGTCGCCGTCCACGAACGACAGCGTGTCGTCCGGACGGGGGTGCCCGGCCAGCTGCAAGGTACCCGAATACTGGTCCGACCAGACGTATCCGCTGGGGGTGTAGGTCCGCGCGCTGTGCCCGGCCAGGAGGTTGGCCACCGCCACCGGCGCCTGCTCGGACGCGTTCGTCCAGTGCTCGTGCCGCCGTCCCCCGTACCGGGCCACATCGCCCACCGCCACGACCTGAGGCAGCGACGTGACCAGCCCCGCGTCCGTGTGGACGCCGTTGCCGACCTTCAAACCCGAGCTCGCCAGCCACTCGGTCGCCGGTGTCATCCCGACGCCGACCACGACCACGTCGGCCGGGACGAGCGCGCCGGAAGCCAGCTCGACGCCGGCCGGGGTGAGGCCGGAAACCTGGACGCCGCAGCGCAGGTCCGTGCCGTGGTCGAGGTGCAGCCGGGCGCACACGGCGGCCAGCGAAGGCCCCAGCACCGGCGCCAGCGGGGCGGCCAACGCTTCCAAGACCACCACGTCGAGGCCCAGTGACCGGCACGTCGAGGCCACCTCGGCGCCGATGAACCCGGCCCCGACGATCACCACGCGCGCGCCGGGTACCAGGCGAGAACGCAGCGCCACCGCGTCGTCGACCGTCCGCAGCGTGTGGGCGCCCGCGAAGCCCGGCAGCGTGCGCGCCCGGCCGCCGGTGGCGATCACGACGCCGTCCGCGTGCACCGAGGTGCCGTCGGACAGCAGCACGCGCCGGTTCGCCGGCTCCAGCGCCGTCGCCCGGACGCCGAGCCGGAAGTCCAAGGCCAGCGACGCCAGGTCACCCGTGTCGAGCAGCGCCAGCGACTCGCGCGAGGCCGTCCCGGCCAGGAAGGCCTTCGACAGCGGCGGCCGGTCGTAGGGCAGGTGCGGCTCGTCGCCGATCAGCACGATCCCGCCGTCGTACCCCTGCGCGCGCAGCTCCTGCGCCGCGCGGACCCCGGCGAGCGACGCGCCGACGACCGCGACGCGCTTCACGCGGCGTCCTCGTCGGCCACGCCCTGGACGTAGATGACGCCTTCGTCGACGACCACGCCGTAGGTGCGCACCGGGTCCTTCGCCGGCAGGCAGGTCGGCATGCCGGTGCGCAGGTCGAACAGCGCCGCGTGCAGGGGGCACTCGACGAAGCAGCCTTCGAGCCAGCCGTCGGCCAGGGAGGCGTCCTGGTGGGTGCACGTGTCGCCGATGGCGTACAGCTCGCCGTCCTCGGTGTGGAACACCGCGATGGCGGGCGGTCCGGGGATCCGGAGCGACTCACCGGGGGGCAGCTCGTCCACCGTGCACGCGCGAATCATGGGTCCTCCGAGGCTGTTGCGCATGGGGGAACATCGACTGTGATACGCAACAAGTCTGAGTCCGGTGCGGAGCCGCGTCAAGGGGATACGCGTGGGTAGTTTCGTTGCCGGTCAACGGAGAACGCGGGCACGCCGAAGGCCCGTACCGGGGATGGCGGTACGGGCGCGACGACGCCGGAGGGGCTAGTTCCAAAGCCGTTCAGTTAGGCCGGTGGCTGGGTTGTCAAGGTTGCTTCTATCTCGATGGTGATCGTGGCGGGGTGGCTGGGGCCGCGGTGGCGTCCTTTGGCGGTGCTGGCGACGTATTTGGAGATTGCGCGTTTGACGACTCGGGGGTTGGTGCGGATCCGGCGGGCGGGTAGTAGCTGGTCCAGGATGTGGCGGCCGATGGCCCCGACCAGGTCGATCGCGGTGTCGGCGATGACGCCTGCGGCGGCGATGAGCTGGTCGCGGGCGGCGTGCAGGGCGACGGTGAAACTGCCGCGGTCGGGATCGATATCGGCGCGGTCCAGGGTGGTGTCGCTGATCGCGATCCGCAGCG